>DAIUCB010000036.1:0-15271 GCA_036846385.1 Bacillota bacterium
TGTGTAACAAAGGTTGGTTGCTCCAAATGTTCTTCACAATATTCTTCAAAAAGAGCACTGATTACATGTCCCCTGGTCATCAATGGAGTTATTTCTATTCTTTTTTCCTTTGCTATCTTTATAGCTTCCTCATCAGTATTGATTAAATCAAAATCTATGCCGGTATATTCCTTTACCATATCCTGCATTTTAACTCTTCTCCATGGTGGTGTAAAATCAAGCTCTTTACCTTGATAGTTTATTTTTGTTGTGCCACGAGCCTTTATTGCTACATATGCAACAATATTCTCGGTTAATTCCATCATATCATTAAAGTCTGCATATGGTTTATATACTTCCATAGCCGTATATTCGGGATTATGTCTCATATCCATCCCTTCATTTCTAAACATTTTACCCATTTCATATACGCCATCCCCCAATCCGCCTACTACTAATCTTTTTACAAATAATTCATTGGCAATTCTCATGTACATGTCTATATCGAGTGTATTGTGATGGGTAATGAACGGTCTGGCATTAGCTCCGCCGGCTATAGGGCTCAGTATTGGAGTTTCTACTTCTAAGTAGCCATTATTATCAAGATATTCTCTTATTCCCTTTACGATTTTATTTCTCATTAAAAATACATTTTTTATTTCAGGATTTACTATCAAATCCACATATCTTTGTCTGTATCTTATATCTGTATCCTTTAAACCATGAAATTTTTCAGGCAATGTTTGAAGAGATTTCGATAGAAGTGTTACCTCCTCTGCCCTGACAGAGATTTCACCGGTTTTTGTTTTAAACACTTCTCCCTTTACGCCTAAAATATCGCCAATGTCATAGGTTTTTATCCATTTATATTCCTCTTCTCCGACAGTATCCTGTTTGACAAACATCTGGATCCTTCCATGGCTATCCTGAATATCATAAAACCCTACTTTTCCTTGACCTCTTTTAGTCATTATTCTTCCGGCTATAGAAACAAAGCTACCTTCTAATTCTTCAAAATTAGTCTTTATATTTAAAGAATTAGTTGTAACTTCATATTTAGATATTTTAAAAGGATCTCTTCCTGCATTAATAAGTTCCTTTAATTTATCAACCTTTACTTGTCTCAAATCGCCTGAATTTTGTATTTCACTCAATTTCTACACCACCTTATAATTTATAAAAGTAATTTATATTTTTTCTTAAGTAATATACTAAATATATTTCACTATACTGTCATTATTTCATATTTAATCATTTCTCCTGAAGGAGATGTAACTTCAATTACTTCCCCCAGCTTTTTACCTAGTAATGCTTTTCCTAAAGGTGAAACATTAGATATTTTTCCTCTAAATGGATCTGCCTCTGCGGAACCTACTATCGTATATTCCATAACCTCATCATATTCTAAATCTTTTATAGTGACCTTAGAGCCTACACTGACTACACCTTTTTGTTTAGCTTCCTTGATTATTTTAGCATTTTTTACTATAAGCTCAAGCTTAGCTATACGACTTTCTACGTTTGCCTGTTCGTTTTTAGCCTCATCATATTCTGCATTTTCGCTTATATCCCCAAAAGCTAAAGCAACCTTAATTTTTTCTGATATTTCTTTTCTTTTTACCAGTTTCAGTTCTTCTAATTCCCGTTTAATCTCTTCCAATCCCTCTGCAGTAATCAAAGTTTCATTATTTTTCATATTATTGCTCCTTTAAACAATGTGATAAATATTAAAAATTTTATGCAAAATCCTTATTATACATATTATTATTTATTTTTTCTTCTAATGTATATATTCATTGTATTATAGATTTAATATAATATGATAATCCGATGACATTTCTTTATTATTAATTAATTAGATTATTATAATAAAGCTATATTGTTATGTCAAGAATCTTTTTCGTAATTTTTTAAATATGTGTCTAATAATTCAAACAGTTCATCTGCATTTATCATTTTATTGATCCTGTTCCTTATTTCTGATGAGTTTTTCATTCCTTTAATATACCATCCTGCATGTTTCCTCATTTCCATTATGGCTATTTTTTCATCTAATTCAGAGCTTAGCATAGTAACATGTCTTTTTAGCATTTCAATTTTATCTTTAGGTGTTACCTCATATATATCATTAATACAATTTATATCTGTATTGTACTCATTGCTTAGTGTTCTTAATATATTCGAAATAAGCCATGGATTACCAAGAATACCTCTCCCTATCATTATTCCGTCACAGTTTGTTTCTTTTATCATTTTAACACCATCTGAAGGAGTGAAAATATCACCATTGCCCACAACAGGTATTTTCAAATTTTTCTTTACTTCTTTTATTATATTATAATCTGCTTTCCCTGTATAAAATTGTTCTCTGGTTCTGCCATGCACTGTAATTAAATCTGCACCGTTATATTCCAATACCTTCGCAAATTCACAGGCATTAATATTATTGCTGTCCCAGCCGGATCTGATTTTAGCTGTTACAGGCTTCTTAGATATTTTTTTTATTTTACTTACAATTTTTCCTGCAAGTTCAGGGTTCTTCATTAGTGAGCAGCCATCTCCGCTTTTTACTATTTTGGGAGCCGGACATCCCATATTTATATCAATTAAATCTATATCTTCTCTGTCATTGATATAATTTTCTACTACATACGACATGATTTCAGGATCACTGCCAAATAATTGCAATCCTACAGGTCTGTTCTCCTTGTTTGTTTTCATTAGCTGCTCAGTTTTAACATCCCTGTAATATAAACCCTTTGCACTTACCATTTCAGTATAAACAAGACCTGCTCCAAAGCCTTTGCATATGGTCCTGAAGGTTATGTCAGTTATACCTGCCATTGGAGCAAGCAAAACATTATTTTCTAATATTATATTGCCTATCTTAAGCTCTTTCTTCATATTTTACGGTTACTTCTCCTGAATTTATTGTTTCTTCATTTCCTTTATCATTAATTACAATCAGATTCCCATTATTATCTATACCCTTAACAAGAACACTCCTGGCAGTTTTTTTATTATATCTTACTATCTCAATACTTTTGCCGATTTGCTCAGAATTATGTATAAAGATATTTAACGGATTATTCATACTGTTGTCAATTATCAGTTCATTACAGTATGCTTCAAGATTGTTTAAAATAATTCCTGCAAGTTTCTCTCTGTTAAGCTCTGTATGTGTCTCTATTTTGATTGAGGTTGATCTTTTTTTTATTTCATCATCAATTTGATTGTAATCCAGATTAACATTAACACATATAGTAATAATTATTCCTGCTGCAATATTTTTTGATTTAACCAATTCACAATGTACTGAAGATATCTTTTTATTATCAATTAATATATCATTCGGCCATTTTATTTTAATTGATGAGCTATTATAAAAATATCTTATTGATTCCAGAACAGCTGCAGATGCAATAGTTTCATATTCAGATATTATATATTTATCTGCCTCAGGTTTTAATATAATACTTAAATATATATTCTTATCAGGGCGAGAGTACCATTCCCTTCCAAATCTAAGTTTGCATTTATTCTGATGCTCCGACAAAATCACTGTTCCGTTGGGGCAGGTATCAAAAATGCTCTTAGCTTTAGCTCCGGTTGATTTTAGCTCATCAAACTGAATAATTGTTTGTCCTATATATTTAGTACTGAGATATTCTTTAATTTCGCTTAAATCGTACATCCTTTTCCCCTTTCTTCCTGATAATATTACTATATTTAATGATATTCGTCAAGAAATGGTTATGATGACAAAAAAAATCTTCATAACTTGACTTATAAAGATTTTTTCTATTAATTTTATTCAATTTAATGTATATACTCAACTATTTAAATTTAAGATTTTTTCTATTGCTGTTAACAGTTCTTTTATGTCATCATTTGTTAAATCAGCCATATGTGCTATTCTGAAGGTCTTTTCTTTAAGCTCTCCATAACCGTTTGAAATTGCAAATCCTATTTTGCCCAGCTCATAATTTAAATCCTTAACACTGATATTTCGTGTATTTTTAACGGTGGTAAGTGTTACGGATGCATTTTTTTCTTCAGTAAACAGATCAAAGTATTTTTTTGCCCATTCTCTTGTATATCTTGCCATTTCACAGTGTCTTTTAAACCTGTTTTCCAAGCCTTCTTCTAGGATTTTCCCCAATTGATAATCCATAGCATACATAAGGGATATATTGGGGGTTGACGGATATTGATATTCCTTTTTCTTTACAGTATCATATAATTGTACTAAATCTAAATAATAGCCTCTGTTTTTTACAGTTCTGGCCTTTTCTATAGCTTTGTCTGTAATTGTACATACTGCAAGTCCCGGAGGCAGTCCCAGTGCTTTTTGTGATGAGGTAATACACGCATCTATACCCAATTTGTCAACCTCTATTTTTACACCTCCCGCCGAGCTGACTGTATCCACACAAAATATAATATCGGGATACTTTTTTACTGCTTGGCTGATTTCTTCAAGTGGATTCATTACGCCGGTTGAAGTCTCATTGTGCGTTATCGTAATTAAATCATATTTATTACTTGCCAATACTTCTTCAACCATTTGCGGAGTGGTAATATCTCCTAAAGATGACTTGTATAAATCTGCTGACACACCATTTGATACAGCCATATCATACCACCTGTCACCAAATGAACCAACAGAAAATATCGCTGCTCTTTTTGAGGTTAAGCATCTTACAGCTGCCTCCATAAGTCCGCTTCCTGATGATGTTGATAATAGTATTTCGTTATTTGTGTAAAATAATAGCTTCAGTTTGTCACTAATATCTTTTTGCAGTTTTGATGCTTCTTTACCTCTGTGACTAATCATAGGTGCTGACATTTTTTCAAGTACATCTTTTCTAACCTCTACAGGTCCAGGTATAAATAATTTTTTGTACATAATTTTCTAGTATGATAAATCTATAGGATAAATCATACTTCTCCTTTCCTTTAATATTATTTATGATTCTAAAAATATAATTGACTTATTTTTATGCAAAATAGCTGTCATACAACTCATCCGAATCTAACGGTAATGGCTTTACGTCATCGCAACACTCATTTTTTATTGTATGGGAAAGAGGATTTTCCTTGTATACAATAAAAAACTCTCATCTCAAAAATTTAGAGACGAGAGCTGCTCGCGGTGCCACTCTAATTGTTACTGTAAATAACCACTTAAAATTTATAACGTAATTACACGTCACATGTTATACCATGCAAAACTCAGGAACGGATTCAACAATTTGTTATATCGATTTACACCTGCTATCGACTCTCTGTAATAATAAGATTGTTTACTGCTTTCCTTCTCAGTTTGTATTATATATTAAATATAAGTATAAATTAATTTACGATAAAATATTAGTAAAAGTATATAATTATGTAATATACTTGTCAAGTAAAATAACAAAAAAAATTTAAAAATTCTACTTGACATTTAATATGTATCAGTGTATTATTCTACTATGATACTATTATAAAAAAGCATCATCAGAAAGTGTGGTGAAAAAAATGGAATTTAATAATAATCTACCTATTTATCTGCAGGTAATACACAAATTAAAGCAAGACATAATTACCGGCAAGCTTAAACCGGGTGATAAAATGCTTTCCTCAAGAGAATTTTCTCAAGAGCTGGGTTTAAATTTTAATACGATTGCAAGGGTATATAAGGAGATGGAAATGGAAAATATAGTTTTTACAAAACGTGGCTTGGGAACGTTTATAACAGAATCTCAGGAAAAAATAGAAAGTATACGATATGAAATGGCTAATGAACTGCTTGAAAACTTTATAAACGGTATGGAACAAATCGGTTTTACAAGAAGTGATATGATTAATTTAATTAACAGCAAGTAAATAAAGTAAATAAAATAATAAAAAATAATATATTAAGAAGGGAATGACATTTAATTGAATGAAGTATTAGATATAAAAAATTTAACAAAAATGTATTATAACAAGGTAGCTCTTGAAGATGTTACATTATCCTTTGATAAAGGTAAAATCTATGGTCTTATGGGACCTAACGGCAGCGGTAAAACAACTCTTATGAAAATTATAATCGGACTCCATAAACAAACTTCCGGTTCTGTCTTAATAAATAACAATCCTTTGTCATATAAAACTAAATCTTTTGTTTCATATATGCCGACAGAAAACTTTATGTATGAATCTTTTAAGGTAAAGGATATTGTTAAATATTACGAAGACATGTACCCTGATTTTAGAAGTGATTATGCTATGGAAATACTAAAAAATATTAACGTTGACACTGAATTTAGAATTTCAAAGTTGTCATCCGGCTTAATCGGTAAGCTTAAGGTTGCTCTTGCATTATCAAGAGATACATTGATATACCTACTGGATGAACCATTGAATGGTGTTGATGTGTTGGCAAGAGATACGATAATTGACCTTATTGTTAATTCTTACAATGAAAATAAAATATTTATCATTTCGAGTCATTTAGTAAGTGAAACTGAGAAGATATTAGATTCTGTAATCTTTTTAAAGGATGGTAGGGTAGAGCTTTGCGGTGATGCCGAAGAATTAAGGCAACAACGTGGTATGTCTATAGAAAATTTATATAAGGAGGTATATAACAGTGATAAAAATAATTAAATACGATTTTTTGAAAAAATATAAGTTAATCTCAGTAATTTTAATTACTGCTGTATTGTTGAATTTACTGTTAATAATTAAATTTAATGTAAAAGGAAGCGGTGCATTTTTAGGTTTATTCCCTCTTGGAATGTTACTGTTGTATATTGTTGATATAATTAAAATGTACGGTGATGATTTAAATAAAAAAAGCGGATACATGCTGTTTATGACACCAATAAGCGGATATAAAATAATAATATCCAAGGTTACAACAGCAATTCTTGAAGGATTATTTATATTAATATTATATTTTGTTTTTATATTGATAAATGCTTCTTACATTAGCATCAAACAGGGCTATGATGTGCCTATCGGTGATATATTTACTGCAATTAATATTGTTTTATCAGGCTCTCTGGGCTTTAATCTCGGGCATGTATTTGTAATTTTGCTGGCTGCTTTAATATTAGCTATAAGCTTTATTTTAACAGTATATACTTCTATTACAATACGAAAAAGTATTTTTGCTGAAATCAAGTATGGCGGAATTTTAAGTTTTATTATTTTTATAATATTAAATTGGATACTATCATATACTTCCGGCAAATTAATGTCTGTACTGTCACCATATTATGATAATATAATTAATGCCGGCACCAATATAACAGCTACGCAACTGGTTTATATTCTGCTGCCTGTTATTGTATTATCTGCATTTGAAAGTATATTACTGACATTAGGTTCAGGATATCTGTTAGAAAATAAAATTAACCTATAATGACTATAAGCTATATATTTTGAAAAATAACCACTAAAATAATTTTAATGATAAAAATATAAAAAGCGAAGGGAATGATTATATTTATGAAAAAAAATCTATGTACATTAATTGTTATCATATTGACATTATTGACAGGATGTACATCTCAATTCAAAGTTAATGAAGATATCGTAAAAAACATTTCTGACAAAATAATTAAAACAGCTATTGAAAGCGAAGGTAAGGAAAGTGCAGAGAAAAGCGAAACTCATAAGCTTGATGCTTCTGATTCTATTAACCTGATTGTAGCTAATACTGTCGGTGATATTAGTATTGCAAATCATGATTCAAAGGATGCAGTTATCGATGTAAAAATTAAAATTAAATCAGACAGCAAGGAAAACGCCGAAAAGTTACTTAACGATTATAAGTATTCAATTGAATCTAAATCCAATACAATAAAAATCGATACAGTTAAGCATGAGTATAGCATAATTAAAAATGATGACAGATTTAATGTTAATTTAAATATTAAAATTCCAAATAATATAAAGCATATAACTGTTACAAATAATGTAGGATCTGTTAAGGTTGAAAATATCAACGGCGAGCTTAAGGCAGATACTAATGTCGGAGATATCAATATCACCAATTCCAATGCTTTATATAAAATTAAAGTTGATGTTGGTAAAATCAGTTTAAAAAACTGTGCTGTTTCCGGAAAATCGGAATTTAAAACAAATACCGGTGATGTTACAATTTCAGCTTCTGATATATCTGCTGCAAAATATATAGAATCATCGACAAATGTAGGTAATATTAAAATGACTTTGCCTGAAACTTCAAGCTATAAAGCAGAAATAAACGAATTTATGGAAAAACAAAGAATTGTAACTAATAAAGACGGCAAAACTGATATCAAGCTTGTTACTAATGTGGGAAAAATAGACTTTAATTAATATTACAGCTAAAAATACCAACCTGACGGTTGGTATTTTTGCTGGTAGCAGGTATTCTCTTTCTTTTATCACTTAGTGTAGCTGAACATCGCATCTATTCGTGCAGTTATTTCAGTCTGGCCGGTTTGAATTTGTGTAGGAGCCTCTGATCTTTGAAATAAATATGGCTCAGCTGTTATACCTCTTTGATAACCCTCCTCAATTATTTGCACCGGTACATTTGAAATATCAATCCTCAATTTTTGTCCGAGAGTTCTTGCCTTTGCCATTACATCATCTACAGCATATGCCAGTGCCTGCCTGTAATATACTGATGTATCCTCCACCGCAAACGAAATACTGCTGACTTGATTTGCACCGTTTCGAACGGCTGTATCGATTACTTCTCCAACACGATTCATATATCTGATAATAATTTTCAGCTCATGCATTACCATATAGCTTCTGAAAACTTGTTTCCCATCTATATAATCATATTGAGGACTTATAAAATATGTTTGAGTTTGAATGTCATTTGATGAAATGCCCATTTCTCTTAAGGCACTCAGTATTCTGTTGATTTTTAATGAATTTTCATCCTGAGCAGCCTTTAGTTGTTCATTTTCAGTTGTAACTCCTACAATAACCGTTGCTATATCGGGCTGAACCTTTACACTTCCTTGGCCCTCTACCCTGATGCTGCATGCATATGGATTCATACATGCATTTTCAAGACAGTAATTTTTATGTGTATAGCTTTGGTTGATAGGAATTGGTTGTATATTATATGTCACTGCCGTCACTCCTTCATCATTGATTTGTAATATGATATGTACATATATTTGTTGTGTGATTTATAATTTTGTATTATATTCTTGCATTTTCACAATAAAAAAAAGGATTGATTTGCTTTCACAAATTCATCCTTTTTTATTTTATAAATATTTTTTCATTATATCCACTTTATCTGTTTTTTCCCACGGAAGATCAAGATCATCTCTTCCAAAATGACCGTATGCAGCTGTTTGCTGATAAATCGGTCTTCTTAGATTTAATTTTTCTATAATAGCCGCAGGTCTTAAGTCAAAGTTTTCTTTAATTGCCTTTTCTATTATTTCCTCTGCAACTTTATTTGTTCCAAAGGTATCAACCATAATAGATACGGGTTTAGCAACTCCTATTGCATAGGCTAATTCTACCTCGCATTTTTCCGCTAATCCCGCTGCAACTATATTTTTAGCAATATATCTTGCTGCATATGCTGCCGAACGGTCAACCTTTGTCGGATCCTTTCCGGAAAATGCACCTCCGCCATGTCGTGAATATCCTCCATAGGTATCAACTATGATTTTTCTTCCCGTTAATCCTGAGTCTCCCTGAGGTCCGCCAATAACAAATCTGCCTGTAGGGTTGACGAAAAATTTAGTATTTTCATCTAATAATGAGGATGGAACAACTGCCTTAATAACAAATTCCTTTAAATCCTTCTCAATTGTAATTCTTTCAACATCCGGATTATGCTGTGTAGATATAACTATCGTATCAACTCTTACCGGTTTATTGTCATGGTATTCGACAGTAACCTGAGTCTTGCCATCAGGTCTTAAATAATCTACCATTCCGTTTTTTCTGACCTCCGCCAGCCTTCTTGCCAGCTTATGCGCTAAATAAATAGGCATAGGCATATATTCAGGTGTTTCATTACATGCATAGCCAAACATCATACCCTGGTCACCTGCACCAATCATATCATTTGTATCAAGGTGATCTCTTTTAAATTCATCTGCCTCATTTACTCCCATTGCAATATCCGAAGATTGTTCTTCTATAGAAGATAATACTGCACATGTCTTATAATCAAATCCAAACTCAGAATTATTGTAGCCTATATTCTCAACAGTCTTTCTGACAATTTTAGGGATATCTATATAGCAGTTTGTGCTTATTTCTCCGGCAACTAAAACAAATCCGGTTTTAGTTACCGTTTCACATGCTACTCTGCCATTAGGATCTTGTTCTAATATAGCATCTAATATACCATCTGATATTTGATCGCACATTTTATCCGGGTGTCCTTCTGTTACTGATTCAGAAGTAAATAACCATTTTTTCATTTTAACTTTCCTTTCTTTTATTCTTAAATAGAATTAGTTTATAGCATTTTAATGAATATATTTATGCTGTAGCTTTCTTGACTGAAAATAAAAAATCTCTTCAAAAGAAGAGGTATCATCGTCCTATAGCCTCATCTTTCGGAAATCCGAGGGATTTGGCACCTTGAAATTAATCAGGCTGCCGGGTTTCATAGGGCCCAGTCCCTCCACCACTCTTGATAAGGATTATCATGGTATATGATATCATAATGCTTTTTCATTGTCAATATACCTGTTTATGATTTTTTACACGGATTTTTTAAGATTTTTTAAGTGAATTTTTCACAATTAAAATAATAATTCATTTAATCCTATATAATAATTATTTACAGCGAAACTACTCCTCCCAAAAAGCATTTATGTCTCCATTACTAAAATATCCATTACAATTAAATATTATTAAAAAGCTATTAGGGAACTTTATTGCATCAAATTACGTCTATATATTATTATGCCTTGATTATTGTTATAAATTGCTATTATATTTTTTGTAAATTTAACTTAATTTTATTTTTTATATGATATAATGCAATTAGGCAAAAAAATTTGAAGGGAATGATTTATTATGATAATTAAAAAAATAGCGGCATTATCGGTATCTATTATGATAATGTGTACATCTGTTGCCTATGGCAGTGATTTGTATACAGTTTATGACCTGACAAAGGAAACAAAACTATCAAGCGGTATAACGTATGAAAACATACAAAAATTCACCTCCCAAGGATGGATGAATATAAATGTTGTCCGAGCTAATCTAAATGATGAATATACTAAAATTGCTCCTGTTACAAGCAGCAAAGGCGTATCTAACAGAGAGCCCTTAAGCTCAATGTTAAAATCAGCCGGTGCTGTAGCAGGTGTAAATGGTGATTTTTTCTACATGGGTGACCCTACATATACTTATGGTACTATAATTAAAGACGGAAAAATAATTACTTCTCCATTACCTTACAGCTATGGATATCCTACAATATCTCGCTTGCTTGACGGTACTGTAAACATCTCGCTATGGAATCCAAAAATTTCATTATATGGAACAGATGGTACATTGTTTGATGTAATAGTATATAATAAAACTTCTTCAATAGACTATGGACCGACCATATTAACATCCGACTGGAATACTATGTCTGTCGGATATAACGGAACTAAGGATATAGTTGAAGTTGTTGTAACTGATAATTATGTAACAGAGGTAAGGATTAATCAGCCTGCAACGGTAATACCAAGAGACGGATTTATAATTGCAAGCACCAATTCAACTACAATCCAAAGGCTGCAAAATTCCTTTGTTCCGGGCAATCCTATTACATTGAATATAGAGCTTGATTTCGACCCCAACAATATTGATTGGGCTGTGGGAGGCTTGAACTATCTGGTAAAAAACGGACAGATTAATAATCTCAGCAATGAAGTATTAGGTACTCATCCTCGTACTGCTATAGGCTTTAATAAAGATAACAGCGAAATTATACTTGTTACAATTGACGGGAGAAATAAAAATTATGTTGGTGTCAAGCAAACTGAATTGGCAGATATTATGACAAGCTTAGGCGCCTACAATGCCGTTAATATGGATGGCGGCGGTTCTACTACTATGGGAATTGATTTCTTAAGAAATTCAAATATTAAAATTGTAAATATTCCATCTGACGGAAAAGAAAGAAAAATTGCTTCAGGAGTAGGTATATTTAATACAGCTCCGGAAAGTAATGTTTTAGAATCTTTAAAATTGATTCCTGTTGATAATAAGGTATTCAATAACACCGAGCTGCCTCTGAATCTATCTTTTTATAACAAATATTTAGCTGAAATTGATGCGGATAAAAATTATATAAAATATGACGTTTCTCCTTCAGGTGCAGGTACGGTAATTAATAACAGTTTTATACCTAAAAAGCCCGGAAAAGCAATGATTACCGCAAGCTTAGGCGATATATCGGGAACCGTTGAAATTGAAGTACTTGAAAAACCCGTTGCTTTAAAGTTTGAAACCGACAGCTTATCATTTAATTATGGAGAAACATATAAGCTTGAAAATATAATAGGTATAGATAAAAATGGTTACACGGCTCATATCCCGTCAAAATACCTTACCTATACGTATAGGAACAGTATAGGTAGGGTTGTAGACGGTATATTTACAGCCGGTGATGTAAGTAATACCGGTGCAATTACTGCTTCTTTCGGCGATGCAATAAAGCATATTCAGGTTAAGGTTGGTTATCGAATGAAAACTTTAAATAGATTTGAAGATATTTCTGATTTAAAGCTTACATTATATCCTGAAGCTTCAAATGGTAATATTGAAATCACACATGATTTTGTGAAAGAAGGTAATAATGCTGTAAAATTAAATTATGATTTTACTAATATGACGGATCAAAGCATATCATTTATTGAGTTTGGAAACGGTCAGGGAACAAAGCTGGAGGGTAAACCAAAGGCAATTGGAATGTGGGTTTACGGCGACGGAAAAAATCATTGGTTAAGGTGCAGAATTACGGATGCTTATGGTACCCAAAATAAGCTGACATTTGCAGATGAGGTTAATTGGACAGGATGGAAATGGGTTACCGCAGAAATTCCTAATGGTACTGCCTATCCTATAACTCTTAATAATGTTTATCTTGCAGAAATTAATGAAACTAAAAAGGATACAGGTTCTATATACCTTGATAATTTAAGATTAATGTATGAGCATAATGATAGGGACCTTGGGTTAAGCGAGGAAACAAAATTTAATGACCTGCTAAAGGTTGCAAAAATAGTTAACTATACTGAAAAATTAACTATTTCACCGGCACAATCTCAAATAATAGCATCAGATGGCAGTATTATAAAAAATAATGGTAAATTAATGTACCTGGATGTTATTATAAATAATGGAACAATTGATCCTGCAAATAAGACAATGTGGAGTAATATTAAAAATATTATGAATCTAAAGGATAAGGTAATAGTTCTATCAATGAATGCCAGTCTTGATAATATCAGTGATCAACGGGAGGTCAGAGTTATAAAGGACATAATCAATAAGGCTTCCGTTAATAATACTGTGTATGTAATTTGTAAGGGCAGTGAAGAACAAACTCATATCGAGGATGGAGTAAGATATATTACCTATGATGACAGCTTTGAGCTTGGTATAATCAATAATAAGGAAGCATATAAAAATTAAAGTATATTTTAAATTGACAATTATTAGAAAACAGTTTAAAATTTAAATAAAATAACAACTCGTATATATATTGGAGGTACTTATGTGGAAGGAGTTTAAGGAGTTCGCATTTAAGGGCAATGTTTTAGATTTGGCTGTCGGTGTTATTATAGGCGGAGCTTTTGGTAAAATAGTAACATCTGTTGTAAATGATATTTTAATGCCGATTTTTGGTTTTATTACCTCGGGCATGGATTTTAAATCCCTAAAAAAGGTTTTAAGTCCTGCTATAATAGAAGGCGGAAATTTAGTGAAGCCTGAGGCTGCAATTATGTACGGCAACTTTATACAAAACATTGTTGACTTTTTGATAATTGCTTTTTCTATATTTTTATTTATACGAATTATTAATAAGGCAAAGGCAAAACAAAAAAAAGAAGAAACTGTTTCTGAACCGAAGGGCCCTTCTCAGGAAGAGCTCCTGACTGAAATAAGAGACTTATTGAAAAACAAATAATAACAATTCATTTAAAGTGCCAATTATTTTGGCACTTTTTTGCATTTACAATTATATAGTGATATTTTCCTTGAATTTTTCATTTTTTCTGTTAAAATAACTTTAGTAATAAAAATAACGGAGGAAAATAATGAGTTTATATAAAGAATGGGAAGAAGATTTAAAAAATATTAATTCACAGGAAGACTATGAACAGTTTTGGAAAAAATATATGACTAAGGAAACTGAATGCTATAAAGCTATTCTTAATGCTAATAATCCTGTTATTGAAGGAAGTATTAAGGATTTGGCAACTAAATTCAATATGTCTGAAAAACAGCTTGTAGGTTTCCTGGACGGTGCCAATACCAGCTTCACAGAACCTTTAAACCTAGAGGATGTGACAGAAGAATCAATTATTAAAGCAGAATTTGATTTTGAAAAGCTATTATGGAATATGCATGATGCAAAGGCTGAGTGGCTTTATGGCTTGAATGAATGGAGCAATATTTTTGATGATGAAAAAAGAAAGCAAATCAAAAAAGACTTCAATCGTTCAAAAATTGTAGTTAAAGAAGAAAAAATCGGCAGAAACGACCCTTGTCCCTGCGGTTCAGGGAAAAAATATAAAAAATGCTGCGGTAAGTAAATAAGGCAAATAAATTTTTTAATTGTTAGGAGGGTTATACCCTCCTGTTTAAATGAAAGGAGTACTATGAGTAAGACAAAAGGAATATTGACTATTATGCTTGCTGCAATTATCTATGGTTTTACTCCTATTTTAGGAAAGCTAACGTATATCGAGGGCAGTAATACTTTATCTTTGACCTTTTACAGAAGCTTTCTGTCCTTACCTATACTCTATCTGATATTAAAAGTTAAGCATGTTTCTTTGAAGGTAACTAAACAGGAATTTGCTAAATTATCATTCCTTGGTATTTTAGGTCCCTCCTTAACAGCATTAATGCTTTACGGCGCATATAATTATATATCTGTCGGTATGACAACCACAATACATTACATTTATCCTGTTCTGGTAACAGCAGTATGTATTATTTTTTTTAAGGAAAAAATCAGTAAAGAAAAAATAATAGCTGTAATTTTATCGACTATTGGTATATGCTTATTTTTTGAAGGAGATTTATCTGAAAATCTGATTGGAAT
>DAIUCB010000037.1:0-15083 GCA_036846385.1 Bacillota bacterium
CACAGTGGTTTGGCATTAACATAGGATTTTGGGTTTCTATGTTCGTAATAGCAATAGTTGTGGTTGTGATGAATGTTGTCTTTTGGGGAATGAAACCCAAAAGGAAAGCTGTTGAGGCAGCAATAGATAAGCAAGGAGAAAAACGCTGACAAAACGCTTCTGCAGGCGCTTGTTTTAAGGGAAAACCGCTCTAAGGGGCAATGTTTGGAGGAAGGGGGTGTCCGTATGACGATCTATGATTTTACATTACGCTTGGGTGTCGCACTTGTGCTTGGCTTCATTATCGGCTTGGAGCGTCAGTTTACCGGGCACCCTGCCGGAATCCGGACGAATATTCTGATCTGCCTGGGAACCTGTCTGTTTTTGCAGCTTCCCATGGTGATTGGGCTGGGTGCTGAAATCGCCCGTATTGAGAGCTATATTATATCCGGTGTCGGCTTTTTATGCAGCGGTGTCATCTTTAAGGAGAGTGGAACCGTAAAGGGTCTTAATACAGCCGCAACGCTTTGGTGCAGTGCGGCTGTGGGGTGCTTTGCGGCAACGGGAAAAATCCTTTTCGCTGTACTTGCCGCACTCATTTTAATTGCCGCTAACGTACTTTCCCGCCCCATCGCAAACCAGATTTACCCCTTGATCAACTTCTCAGAGTCGGATAGACGCTATGCGATCTCTGTCGTATGTGATGAGCAGTATGAAGGCCGCCTGCGTGCTTACTTAATCAACGCAGTAAAGGATAAAAAAATGTATTTGGTCAGTTTGGACAGCAATGACCTGCCCAATGATCAGATTGAGATAACGGCAGAATATACCTGCTTTTATCGGAATTGTATCCCTATCATTGAGCAGATCATAGCAAACTGCTTAAGGAACGAGGACAAGATTTCCGCCAAATGGGAACAAATTTAATAGTGAGGTGATCCGAATGAAAAACGAACGGTTTAAGGTTATTTACTCGCAAGATAATCAGGTCTATACGATCTGTATCTTAGAGGACACAGAAACCGGAAAACAATATCTACTAATTTCGGAAGGGTCCAATACGGCAGTATGCCCCCTGTAGACGCAACATTCGGTTTCGTATGACAACTTTTTCAAAAAATCGTAGGGATTTTTCTTTCTTATACTTTATTAATAGATACAATTTTCTGATCTTTTCTAAAAACAAAGATAGGATAGAAAAAGCACAAATAAATAATAGCTAAGGGCAAACCTGCCAAAAGGTGGGGACGCAAAGCCATAGGGTCTAAGGTGTATTACTGCACTATGATAGCCTGGTTGCCAAAAACTATGCGGAGCCTGCCCTCATTCCAGAGGGCAGGCTCTTATTATGTCTGTCGGTTTTTGACGGATAAACAGGATATCGGGATACCGGCTTTCGCTATGCTCCGGCGAGAGGGGTATTCTATGGGATTTTATACTTATAAGAGGTGGAACTAAAGGCGGCGCAATCCGTACATATCGCCCTCCACTCGTACAATTTCATAAGCCTATTCTAAAAAAGTCAGTATTTTGCCAAGGGCAGCATACTGACTTTTTTCTTTCGACAAAAAAACTAATACGACGACTGGATTTTCCAAAAAAAGGGGATTTGGGAGTTGTTTTATATATAAGCGTGTCGAGCCCGCGCTGCCGTTCTCCTCCGCTTCTGACATTTTGACTCACCATCAAAATCTCAGAAAACGGAGGACAAGCCATATGGCAGAAAAGAAGGAATATCGAATCAAGGTGCAGGGGCAGCTCGTCCCTGTCACCGAGGAAATCTATCTAACCTATTACCGCATGAAACGCCGTGAACTGCATCTGGAGGAAAAGGACGCAAGGCATGGTGTGTTTTTCTATAGCGGGCTGGATACCGGAGAAACCAACGGAGAGGATGCAATCCCTGATTTGCTTTCGCCCCATGTGGAGGATATGGTAGTGGACAAGCTCATGTCACAGCGGCTCCATCAGTGTATTGGGCAGCTTACCAGCCAGGAACAGGAATTGATTTTTACTCTGTTTTTTCAGAATAAAAGCGAGCATCAACTGGCAGCGGAAACTGGTATCCCGCGCATGACAATCCACGACCGAAAGGTTAAAATTTTGAGTACTTTAAAAAAACTTATGGAAAAGTAAAAAATTTTCCGTCCAACCCCCTCATGAAACCGGATTAGTAGTGAGGGGGTTTTTCTCATTCCCTCCATGGTTCCTTGAAAATTTCATATCCGATGACCTGAACACGTTAGCTGACGGACCCCAAAAAGAAAAGCGACCCCGGAGGATGCGCCAAGACCACCTGTAGGCAGGCAGCAAGAAAAGTGAAATCACTTGTTTTCTGTTCGCTCGTTTCTTCCTGCTCCTATCAAAGACGGCCAAATAAGGTGCAGAGCGGTACCCATCCGACCGGAAAACAGGCTGTGGCAGCCTGTCTCGCAATGACCCCGTCAGCCTATAATGATACTTCTGCCCAGTCACAGCCCCCTTGAAAGGGGATCACGCAATGAGGGCAGCCGGCAGAGATCCTGGCGGGGGTGAAATTCCCATGATGCGGTGAAGCCAGCCGTAGTTCAGACCGTTGCCTTTGTTGTGCAAGACTCATACGCTTTGCACAGTGCGCTTGGGGAGTAGTGTCGAATTAAGCGCCTTGATTACAGAAAAAAGACTTAATGTCAGAAGCGATGGGGATCGCTCTGTTTATACAGCAGAGCGGTCTCTATATTTGTGCCATTAAGAAAAAACAGAGAATCTCGAATCAAGGAGGTGTAAAGTTTGGACACGATGAAGCAAGGCATCAGCCGCGGCGATATTTACTACGCCGATTTAAACCCCGTTGTGGGCTGTGAACAAGGGGGCATCCGTCCCGTGCTTATCCTGCAAAATGACATGGGTAACCACCACAGCCCCACCACAATCGTCTGCGCCATCACCGGCAAGCCGAAAAAGCCCCTACCCACCCATACGGCTATTGCCGGGGCGGGCAGATTGTCCAGAGAGTCCTTTGCACTTCTGGAGCAGATACGCACCATTGACCGGACCCGGCTTCGGGGTTGGATCGGCAAATTGGATGAACAGAAGATGGAAGAAATCAACCAGGCACTTTCTATCAGCGTCGGACTTAGTCCGGCGCTTTTTTTATGAAGGGGGGAATTTTTATGAGCAACAAAACAATCATGTTTGAAAAATACCCCGATGTAGTCGAGGTAAATCAATTACGGGAAATGCTCGGAGGCATCAGCCGGAAACTGGCTTATAAACTGCTTTCGGAAAAAGAGATACATAGTGTTCGCATTGGGCGGACCTATAAGATTCCCAAGGCATGCGTAATTGAATATTTACTGAGTGAAGAAATGTGCCATATCAAGCTTGTCTGATATGGTTTTTTGCTTATTATTGACCCAAAACCGTAGAAAAATCCATTGGATTGTTTCCGCGTAAATCAGTAGCTATCCTATGCTTTCTATGGTATTGTGATGTTGTCAATGGTAGGCAAATACGCTGTTATTTCAAAGGAGGATAACAATGATAACAGGCTGCCTACAAGAAAAAAACAATACTTATTACGCCGTTTTATACATTAAGGTGGACGGCAAAAGAAAAACCAAATGGATTCCCACCGGATTGCCGGTAGCGGGAACCAGCGACAGGAAAGCGAAGAAAGCCTTTGACCAGATCCGGTTGGAATACGAACAGGAGCAGGAAGAAAAGGAGCGTCGGGAAGCTGAGGAACGTGCCAGAGAACTGATCGAGGGCAAACGGAATCCCCAAGCGGAGGTACTGTTTACTGACTACCTTCAAAAATGGCTGATACAAGCAAAACCCACGATAGCTAAAACAACATTCAAAGGCTATCAAACCATGCTGGATGGGCGAATCAGCCGGTACTTTACCGAACTGAACATCACCTTGGCAGAGGTTACTCCACAGCATATTCAAGACTTCCATCAATCAATTTTTGATGAGGGCCACACACCGAATACGGTTATCCATTATCACGCAGTCCTCCGCAGAGCACTACAGAATGCGGTGAAAAAGGAGATCATCGGCAGTAACCCTGCTGATCGGGTAGACAGACCAAAAAAGAATGTATATCAAGCTCAGTTTTATTCTGCAGAGGAAATGATGGCACTGTTTGATGCGATATCAGATGATCCCTTGGAGATTTGTGTGAAGCTGGCAGCTTACTATGGCTTACGCCGAAGTGAAGTCCTGGGATTAAAGTGGGATGCGATTAACCTCGAGCACAAGACCATCTCCATCAAGCACAAGGTGATTGAGGATACGGTAGATGGCAAATCGATAGCGGTCGGTGAGGATGTACTTAAAACCAAGTCCAGCTTCCGCACTCTTCCGTTACTGCCATCGGTGGAAAAACTACTGCTTGCAGAAAAGGAAAAGCAGGAAATGTACCGAAAGCTATTCAAACGCTCTTACTGCCGAGATTACCTCGACTACATCTGCCTCGACCAAACAGGAAAGCTCATGCGCCCTAATTATGTGACGGATCACTTTAGCTGGGTGCTTGAAAAAGCCGACCTCAAAAAAATCCGTTTCCACGATTTAAGACATTCCTGCGCCAGCTTACTGCTTGCAAATGGGATATCAATGAAACAAATCCAGATATGGCTGGGGCACAGCACTTTTTCGACCACAGCAGACATTTACTCTCATCTGGACTTCCACGCACAGATCGAATCTGGCTTGGTTATGGATGGGATGTTTGAAAGAAACCGAGTGGTGGAACCTACTGGACTTGCAGCGGCCAACTGATTTTCTACGGACTGCTTTATGGGAATACGGCAAAGCCTTATAAAACAAGGGTTCAGGCATATCCGTTTTCTATAAAAGCAGAAAAAACGCCCTCAAAAGAGAGCGTAGAAAAGACCAAAAAAGGAAGAGCCTGTTGCGGACATTGACCGCAAACAGGCTCATGGCGGAGGCGGTGAGATTCGAACTCACGTGCCCGTGAGGACAACCTGATTTCGAGTCAGGCTCGTTATGACCACTTCGATACGCCTCCATATTTATTTTAATACACCGACCCTGCGTAGAAGTCAAGGCAAAGTGTAGAAAAACCGTAGAAATCGCTAAAACACTAAATTTTCAAAATCCCGCAAACCCACGGAAACTCAAGGGTTTCCGGCATTATCAAGGCAACTGACCGAGTGGATTTCGAGTCAGGCTCGTTATGACCACTTCGATACGTCTCCATATTCTGTTTTTCTTACAAGATTATGTATAGTTGGCGTATTTATTTAAATAATATCTCCAGTTTTTTTATTTTATATTGCAAAGTTTGCCTTGGTATGCTAAGTATTTGAGCGGTTTTTGATATATTATAGCCCGTTTGTTCAAGTACTGCGGTTATAATTTCTTTTTCGACCTTCTCGAGTGTAGCATTCAATGGTTGAAGAATATTTGTGTCAATAGTATAATTTCTGTTGTTTTTAAAGCTCTCAAACTGAAAGGGAAGGTGTTCCTCCCTGATTATTTCATCGTCATATAAGCTCACGGCACTTTCTATAGTGTGCTGCAGCTCTCGTACGTTCCCCGGCCAGCTGTATTCCATGAAAATATCCAAGACCTCTTTTGAAATGCCTCTGAAAAACTTATTGCATTTTTCATTATACTTCTTAATAAAATAATTTGCAAGCACAGGTATATCTTCACGACGGTCTTTTAAATCAGGAATAATCAGTGCTATTACATTGAGCCTGTAAAATAAATCCTGTCTCAGCTGCTTAGATATAAGAACAGTATTTAAATCCTCATTGACTGCAGAAATAATACGCACATCAACGTCAACAGTATTGCTTGAACCGACTCTGCGAATCCTTCCGTCTTGAATTACTCTTAAAAGCTTTGCCTGTAAATCAAGAGGCATCGAATTTATCTCATCCAGAAATAGGGTACCTCCGTTTGCAAGCTCAAACAGACCAGGTCTGTTTTCAGCTCCTGTGAAGCTACCTTTTACTGAACCGAATAAAATACTTTCAAGCAAATTAGCAGGAAGTGCGGCACAGTTTTGTGCAATAAAAGGCTTGTTTTTTCTGCTGCCTGCATTGTGTATAGATTGAACAAAAAGCTCCTTACCTGTTCCGGTGCTACCGCAAACTATAACAGGAGAATCCGACATAGCTGCCTTTAACCCCAAGGATTTCATCTTCAGCATTTCATTACTTTGTCCGATTATATCCAAAAATGTATAGCTTGAAGAAGATTTAACAGTTTTGTATTCAGAACTGCCGTTCTTTTCATAAAGCTGCCTCTGGAGATTTACTATTTTTTCTGAAAGCTCTCTTACCTTGGTTATATTTCTGGAAATCTCCAAAGCTCCAACCAATCTGTTATTATAAATTATCGGAATAGTAGAGTTTATTGTAGAAATTTTGTCACCCTTGTAATTAATGAAATTTTGTTCAACATTATATATAGGCTTCCCATATTTTAAAGCACGGAGCAAGGTGCTGGTTTCAAATGTCAGAGACGGATAAACCTCAAGGATATGTCTGCCTATTGCTTTTTCAACATCTATTTCATCAAGGTGCTTTGCCGCAATGTTATAATAAACAATTTGTCCGGCTGCATCAATGATATGAATTCCATCATCAATGAGATCGATTGCCTGAATTAAAGAATCAAAATATTTTTTTTCCATAATAGCCCCTCACAGCTCCGATTTTAAGTATGCCGAAAATTATGCATATCATGCCTAATTTTCGGCAATATTTATTTCAAGCTTATTATATCCATCACCTGTATTACCGAATATTATTTTATATTCTACATAAACCTTGCCTCTGCCTTGTTCATCAAGATTATTGGTATAATTTTCTGTATAAAAATCCAAATCAAAGGAGCCGTAGGGAGTAGTATAAATATTTTTATAGCTTTTACCCTCTTCAAATACCATTTTAGAAGAAAATATACCGATCTTTGTCATGCACAATTTATTCTTATATATTTTCAGTCTCGTTCTGCTGCCCTTTGATTCGGTTATATCACTTTCATCATAGTTTATTGTAAAGCAATTATTTATTTTTTCAAGAGTTGCTTCTGTAATAATTTCTATTTCATCTTCATTGCCGGCACTGTCGATAGTTTGCAGGGTTTTGATTTTTATTTTGACCTTTTCCAAATGTTTCATCCCTTCTGCGGTTATGATTATTATGTTAAAGATTGTCTATGGCTATTTCGGAAAGGTTGTTGATTTCCTTTTTTAAAAAATTGCCGCCGATTCTTCTGAATCGTTCAGGTGCATCACTTACATAATATTCATATTGCGGTAATTCATAGTTTTCATTTAATATATTTTTATCTGCAAGAACCTGTTTGAGGTCTCTTGCTGTTTCAAAGGCAGGATTGACCAGCTTAACATTAGGACCTACCACCTTTTTTATAGTATACCGTATTATCGGATAGTGTGTACATCCCAAAACTAATGTGTCAACATCATGCTCTATCAGTTCGGCAAGGTATTTTTCAGCCGTCAATTCCGCAACATTGGAGTATTCCCATCCTTCTTCTATGATTGGGACAAAAAGAGGGCAGGGAATGCCTATAACCTCTGCATTATGCTTATATTCCATTATCTTAGATTGAAAAGCTCCGCTGTTAATAGCGGCAATAGTGCCTATTACTCCTATACGGTTGTTTTTAGTTGCAGCTGCCGCACTTCTTGCACCCGGCTCAATAACTCCGATTACCGGGATATCAAAGCTTTTCTGCAAATCCTCCAGCGCGATAGAGCTGGCAGTATTACAAGCTACAACAATAGTTTTTACATTTTTGCTTTTGAGAAATGTGGCGCATTGATGTGCATATTTCTTTATGGTCTGTACGGATCTTGAGCCATAGGGTATTCTTGCAGTATCACCAAAATAAATTAAACTTTCATATGGCAGCTGTTCCATAATTTCTCTCATTACGGTGAGCCCGCCGACACCGGAATCAAAAATTCCAATTGGACTATTATTCATGTTATAATTCCTTTACTTATAGTATACACTTATTATTTCATAAATTGTGCTAAAAATCAATACATAAGTTGCATAAATTAAATGACAAATTATCGATAAATTAGTATAATCAGAAATAAAGCTTAGCTTTATTCAACTTAATAGCAGCTAATAATCCTACTAAAAGTCAGTGAATAAATACGCTATAAACATTTTATGCTTAATTTTCGGCACTTGACAATGAAGAATCGTTTTGATATATTCCTAAATGTTGAAAAACAGAAAATATAAAAACTTTTGTTGCATGGCATGTTAATTGCATTATATAATTTTACATATATGATAAATTATAATATAATGTAATCATTAAAATGATTATATGATTAAAATATATTATAAATCAAATAACTAATTTAAATATGAAAATTCAGGAGGTATTAAATGAAAAAAGGGAATCCGTTCGGAACACACAGAGTAATAGAACCAAAGGGAGTGCTGCCTCAGCCTGCGGTGAAAATTGATAATACAATGAAAATATATGATAATGAGATACTTATAAATGTTCAAACCCTGAATATCGATTCAGCGAGCTTCACACAAATAGCGGATCAGGCCTGCGGAGATGTGGAAAAAATAAAAGAAATAATGAAAAGTATTGTTGCCGAAAGAGGAAAGCATCAGAATCCCGTTACAGGCTCCGGCGGAATGCTGATAGGTACAGTGGAGGAGATAGGCTCATCTTTAGCCGATAAAACAGATTTAAAGGTTGGGGATAAAATTGCCACATTGGTTTCATTGTCTTTGACTCCCTTATTGATAGATGATATAATTGAGGTCAGAAAGGATATTGACCAGGTAGATATTAAAGGAAAAGCAATATTGTTTGAAAGCGGAATTTATGCAAAGCTGCCTTCGGATATTCCGGAAAATCTGGCATTATCAGTACTTGATGTAGCCGGAGCACCGGCTCAGACAGCAAAGCTTGTTAAAGAGGGTGATACTGTTTTAGTGCTCGGTGCTGCAGGTAAATCAGGAATACTTTGCCTGTACGAGGCTAAGAAAATCGCAGGACCGAAGGGTAAGGTAATTTGCATGGCACACAGAGAAAGCTCACTCGATACAGTAAGAAAGCTGGGTATTGCCGATGTATACATAGCGGGAGATGCAACTAATGCCATAGAGGTTTACGAAAAGGTTATGGAAGCTACTGACGGACATCTTTGTGATTTGGTAATCAGCTGTGTAAGCAGACCTAATTGTGAAATGGCAGCTATTCTTGCCACAAAGGATGAAGGAACTGTATACTTTTTCAGTATGGCAACAAGCTTCACAAAAGCAGCACTTGGAGCAGAGGGTGTCGGCAAGGATGTCAATATGATTATCGGCAATGGATATACAAAAGGACATGCGGATACGGCACTTCAAATTATGAGAGAAAGCAAAGCATTGAGTGATTTATACACTAAGCTGTATGCATAATATAAATTAATTCATAGGCGGTCAAAATAATCCGCTGTGAATACATTTAAATATTTCAGAATACTAATTAAGATGACTCTTAATTAGTATTCTGCGTATTATATCAATATAAGGAGGTATTATATTGGCTTATTACAACGAAATTGAGCTTTGGAAGGACGTAACGGCGGCTGAGTGGAACGACTGGAAATGGCAGGTAGAGAACAGAATAGATACTGTAGATAAATTAAAGAAAATCATAAATATTACAGCTCAAGAGGAACGTGATATAGCCTGCGTGCTTGAAAGATTCAGGATGGGTATTACTCCGTACTATGCGGCGCATATGGATAGGGATGACCCTCGCTGTCCCATAAGAATGCAGGCAGTTCCGACTATTGCAGAGACACATATAAGCACAGCGGATATGATTGATCCACTACACGAGGACACAGATTCACCGACACCCGGATTGACTCACAGATATCCTGACAGAGTTTTATTTTTGATAACAGATCAATGCTCCATGTATTGCAGGCATTGCACAAGAAGAAGGTTTGCAGGTCATGCAGATGATGAAGTATCAATGGAAAATATCGACAAGGGCATAGAATATATAAGAAATACTCCTCAAGTAAGAGATGTATTGCTGTCAGGGGGAGATTGTCTGTTGGTATCTGACGGGAAACTGGAATATATTATAAAAAATTTAAGAGAAATACCCCATGTTGAAATAATCCGCATAGGCACACGAACTCCGGTTGTATGTCCCCAGAGAATAACGGATGATTTAGTTAATATGCTTAAAAAATATCATCCTATATGGCTAAATACACACTTCAATCATCCAAAGGAGTTTACGCCCGAGTCGAAGGAAGCATTAAGAAAGCTTGCCGATGCGGGAATACCTTTAGGAAATCAATCTGTTCTTTTAAGAGGGATTAATGATTGCACTCATGTAATGAGAAATCTCGTACATGAGCTTGTTAAAAACAGAGTAAGACCATACTATATATACCAATGTGATTTATCTCTGGGCATTGAGCATTTCAGAACCTCGGTGGGTACAGGTATAGAAATTATAGAAGGCTTGAGAGGGCATACATCCGGCTATGCGGTGCCTACCTTTGTAGTTGATGCACCGGGAGGCGGAGGCAAAATTCCGGTAATGCCCAACTATGTGATTTCTCAATCTGCAGACAAGGTTATTTTAAGAAACTTTGAAGGAGTAATCACTACCTATACAGAGCCTGGATTGCCAAAGCTGGAATGTCATTGCGATGTATGTCAAGGACGTAAAAGAGATTCTTTGACAGGAGTAGCCGGGCTGTTGGCGGGAAATGATTTATCCCTCGAGCCTACAAGGCTTGAGAGAAGAGACAGAGTAAAAGACAGCTAGAGAATATAATGTGATTTCAGATAAGAAATTGCGAGCAGAAAAAACAAAGACATATATATCTGAATCAATTTAATCATTTCGTAAAAGAGGTATTCTATGAGATTAATTGAAACAATTATAAAAAATAACTATAAAACTGTATCAATAGCAGGACTTGCTAAAAATGCCGGCAAAACAGTTGCCCTCAATTATCTCATAGAGGAATCGTTAAATTATGATCTGGCAATCGGTATTACTTCTGCCGGCAGGGACGGTGAAACCATCGATTTGGTTACAAACACGCAGAAGCCGTCTGTTTATGCTGTAGAAGGAATGTATGCAGCAACCGGAAAAAAGGCGTTGTTGCTTTCCGATGTTCGTTATGAGGTGCTGGAAACCACAGGAATCAATACACCTATGGGTGAGATTGTAATTATCAAGGTAAGACAAAACGGCAGCATTCAGATTGCGGGACCTGTTAATGCAGCTGATATGAAATATATATGCAAACGATTAAATTATTATGGAGCAAAGACGGTATTCATTGACGGTGCCGTAGACAGACGTGCAGTTTCGTCACCTGTGGTTACGGATGCGTGTATAATTGCTACAGGTTCGGTACTCAGCAGGGATATGAAAAAGGTTATTAATCTTACCTCCTTTGCCGTGGAATGCTGTAATCTTGAACAAATAGATGAAAATATTAAAAAAATGATATTAAAATACAATAAAACCTGTATTATTCAAAAAAACAGTGAGATTATACTGCCTGACATCAACATAAGCCTTGCAGGAGGCAAAAAAATATCTGATAATATTGATGAAAACACTAAATACATATTTATCAGAGGAGCAATAACAACTGACTTGTTAAAGGCAATAACAGATAACGAATTCTGCGGTGATATCAAATATATAGTCGAAGATGGGACAAAAATATTTGTGGATTTGAAGATATGGAGTGAGCTAAGGCGTAAGGGCTTAAAGCTGTTTGTCTTATATAAAACTGATGTTATAGCTGTTACGGTTAACCCGGTATCACCTGCAGGATATTTTTTCGACAGTGACGAATTTATCGAAAATCTTTCTCATAGTATTCCAGAAATAAAAATAATTGATGTAATGTCCGGTGGTGAAGAAAATTGAAGTGTTTTATGACAGAGGATACAAAAAAAAATACTAATTTTGATTTTTTTATTCAAGAAATTAAGCCGATTACCGAATACGGCATAAAAGAAAAGCAATATGCTGTTCCATATGCAAGAGGAGAGGAAAAGGAACTGATTGAGGAGCTGGAGAAAATTGAAATATTTCTTCATTTTGCTCATAAGCGTGAATTAACAGATGTTTTGAAGCACATGAAAAATATAAATGAAACGATAGAGTTGGCTAATAATAATCGGGTACTGGATGAGGTAGAGCTGTTTGAGATAAAAAATTTTCTTCTGCAATTAAATAAATTGGAAAGGATACTCAAAAATTCTCCGATTATTCTATATAATGATCTAAAGCCGGTTCCTATTCCGGGACTGCATGAGCTTTTGGATCCTGCAGGAGAAGGCTTGAACACCTTTTATATTTATAACGAGTATTCTGAAAAATTAACAGACATAAGATATGAAAAAAGTGAGACTGAGAAAACGATCAGACGAATGAAGAAAGAAATTAAAGAAGAATTGCAGAATAAGTATAGTGTCAAATTTAATTTGAAGGATGAAGTATCTGTTTATAAGTCTGAAAAGGAAAAGATGGAAAAGCTTTTGGCAGAAAAAAGCTTAAGAGCTCTGGGAGAAAGCTATTTATCCGTTATCTTTACCGTTAAAAGCAATGATAAAATCGATGCTCTTGAAAATAAGCTTGCTTGCCTGCTTTTAGAAGAGGAAAAAGAAGAATTTGAGATAAGAAAGAGAATTACCCGGGAAATAAAGAATAATTATGATATATTGCTTGCCGATATAAAAGCTGTAGGACGTATTGATTATTTGACTGCAAAAGCAAATTTTGCTGTTAAAACAAGCTCAGTCAAGCCTTATATAACAGATTCCCTTGAAATAAACATAAGAGGAGGGAGAAGCTTAAAGCTTGAAAAGACCCTGAGAGATAAAGGAAAGGTCTATACGCCTGTAGATTTAAGCTTGAAAAGCAATGTTACATGTATTACGGGAGCAAATATGGGCGGAAAAACAGTTACTCTTCGCATGCTTGGACAAATTGCAGCTGCAGCTGCCTATGGTATTTTTGTTCCATGTGAGTATGCAAAAATATGCATATTTGATAATATCTATATCTCGGTAGGAGATGATCAGTCAATAGAAAAGGGACTCAGTACCTTTGGTGCTGAAATAGTAAATTTAAAGGAAGCTCTTGAAAGGTCAGAGGACAGAAGCCTGATACTGATAGATGAGCTTGCGGGAGGTACAAATCCGAGAGAAGGCTATGCTATAACAAAGGCCGTTGTAGATTATTTGAAGAAAAGAGATTGTATAACTGTTTTGACTACTCATTATGATAATATTGCTAATGATGAAGAAATACAGAATCTGCAGGTATCGGGGTTAAAGATTCCAGATAATATATCCGAAATCAGATTAAATAATATTAATCAGATATCAGATTATATGGATTACAGGCTGACAGAGGTTAAAAACAGCAGTTCAATACCTAAGGATGCTTTGAAAATAGCCAGAATTGCCGGAATAAATGAAGATATAATCAAGACTGCAGAAGGATATATATAGGAGGAACTATGGAAAGTAAATTAAATCTCGATTCAAGTCTGATAGACAGTGCAAGGTTATCTGCCCGTAACGTTGCAGACAGCATACAGCATTTTATAGATAAACATACTACTGTTGCAGTAGAAAGAACGGTAGCCAGACTCTTGGGAGTGGACGGAGTAGATGATATCGAAAAGCCTTTGCCGAATGTATTGATAGATAATATAAAGGACGGAGGCGGATTATCGAGAGGAGCTGCCTTTTGGATAGGAAACGCAATTGTGCAAACCGGCAAGACTCCTCAGGAAATTGCCGAAATGGTCAGCAGGGGAGAAATCGATATAACAAAGCTGCCTGTAGCTGATGAAAAAAGAATATTTGACGAGGTATACAATACTGCATTAAAAACGACAGAGAAAATAAATAGCAACAGAAAAGTGAGAGAAAATTACATTAAAACACTCAGTGAGGGCTCAAGACCATATCTATATGTAATTGTAGCAACGGGAAACATATATGAGGATATAATTCAGGCCCAGGCAGCTGCACGTCAGGGTGCGGATATAATAGCTGTTATAAGAACCACCGCCCAAAGCTTGCTGGACTATGTTCCTTACGGACCTACAACAGAAGGCTTCGGAGGAACCTACGCCACACAGGAAAATTTCAGAATTATGAGAAAAGCTCTCGATGAGGTGGGAGAGGAAATCGGCAGGTATATAAGGCTCTGCAATTACTGCTCGGGGCTATGTATGCCTGAAATAGCGGCAATGGGAGCAGTAGAGCGCCTTGACGTTATGCTAAACGATGCCTTGTACGGAATACTGTTCAGAGATATAAACATGCAAAGGACTCTGGTTGATCAATATTTCTCCAGAATTATAAACGGCTTTGCCGGAATAATAATAAATACGGGAGAAGATAATTACTTAACCACCTCCGATGCTGTTGAGGAGGCTCATACTGTACTTGCTTCACAATTCATCAATGAACAATTTGCTTTAAAAGCAGGTATACCCGAGGAACAAATGGGTCTTGGCCATGCCTTTGAAATGAACCCAAATCTGGAAAACGGATTTTTGTTTGAGCTTGCTCAAGCACAAATGGCAAGAGAAATATTTCCGAAGGCACCTCTTAAATATATGCCTCCCACAAAGTTTATGACAGGAAATATATTTAAGGGTCATTTGCAGGATGCCTTGTTTAATTTTATATCGATTTGGACGCATCAAGGACTCCAGCTTCTGGGCATGCCTACTGAAGCGATACATACACCTCATCTTCAGGACAGAATGCTGTCAATAGAAAATGCAAAATACATTTTCAACAATGCTAAAAATATCGGTGATGAGGTAGAGTATAAAAAGGGCGGAATAATACAAACAAGGGCTCAGGAGGTTCTGCAAAAGGCAGAGGAGCTTTTGAGAGAGATAGAAAGCGAAGGCTTATTCGATACTATTGCAAAGGGTAAATTCGGGGGAGTAAAAAGAAGCTTTACCGGAGGCAAGGGTCTTGCCGGTGTGATAGAAAAGGATGAAAGATATTTTAATCCCTTTATTGAGCTGATGCTTGGAGGTGGAAAATAATGTCCGGTAT
>DAIUCB010000038.1:0-15021 GCA_036846385.1 Bacillota bacterium
AAAGGGTATACAATAAGCGGCTTTTCTGTTTCTATATCAGAAGCCAATTATACAATTAATAGCAAACGTGTATATGTTGAGAATGGTGAAAATATTAAGAGGAAGTACAATTAAAACACGACATACTGTTGTCGTGTTCGGCGTGATATTATAAAAGCAAAAACGGAGGAATTATATTGAGCAAGATTGACTCACGCTGCGGACTGCACTGCACAGGCTGTGAATATAAAGTTAGCTGTGGTTGCGGAGGATGTATTGAAACAAACGGTTACCCATTTCATGGCGAATGTCCTGTGGCGAAATGTTGTCAGGATAAAGGCTATACTCATTGCGGTGAATGCCCGGAGATACCGAAACATTGCGGAGAAACGGACTGTAAAAGAGTAGATAAAAACGGATTTCATCTTTGTGATGGTTGCAGCAAAACTACTTGTGGCAAGCTCCATGCGTATTCATATACCGACCCCGAACATGGTGACAACCCTCCCGGTGAGAGAATTGAACAATGTAAAAAGTGGGCAAACAAATGAAACGATCAATGATGCAAGTATTTGTAAAAGAAAGTTTTGAAGCATTGAGGCTTTACAAACAAGCTTTTGACGGAGAAATATTGTGTGAATATTCACATGAAAATGGTAATGGATATATGCACGCTGAACTAAATGCCTACGGTCAGGTAATTGCTGTATCGGAAATTACTGAAGATGTCATAATGGGTAATACGATGATGTTTTGCTTTGAATTTGGCGAAGGTGGAGAGGCGTTAGTAAAAAAGGCATATGAGGTTCTGAAAACCGGTGCAAAGGTCAAGAATCCTCCGGAAAAATGCGATTACAGCCCATGCCAATGTGTTCTGACCGATAAATTCGGCGTTACATGGTGTTTGTTTGAATAAGGAGGACAAAATTAATATTGAAGTGAGGAGAAAAATTTAATCATGAAACCAACAAATGAATTCAAACAAATCATGCAAGATCGTTTCGGGCATGACACTTTGCTGTCCGTTGCGACCGTGTCGGATGGTATTCCGAAGATTGCTAAAAAATTGAAAATAGTATATAATAAACTTAAGTAAGATTGAAAATTACCGGAGAGGATATAAGGAGGTTAAGACCTTGATTTCTAACACTATTTCAATTGAAAAGATAAAAGAAATAATAATACCAATATTAAGCAATTATCCGGTGAGTAAAGCGATATTATTCGGATCATATGTAAAAGGTGAAGCTTCCGATAGCAGCGACATAGACCTATACATTGATACAAATGGGAAATTAAAAGGTTTGGATTTTATTGGATTGCTTGAAACCCTTTCCGATACTTTGGGGAGAGATATAGACTTAATTGATAAGTCACATATAGAACCTAATTCTTTAATAACTCAAGAGATTGAAAACAGCGGGACGGTAATATATGAAAAATCGGAAGATTATTCAAAAAATAATTAATTATATTGACTCTGTATTAAAATATACAAATCATATTACCTATGATGAATTTAAAAATAACAGTATGATGGTGGAAGCATGTGTGTTTAATTTGAGCCAGATTGGTGAGTTAACCAATAAACTTGATGTGGATGCTGCATTTTTGCGTTAAAGAGGTTTTGAGTCGTTGCCTATTACCGTGTCAATACAGATCAATGAGTAACAAAGAAAGATGTCGATTATATTGCAGTTGGCTTCTTTCTTATATATTCAGTTTTTTATGGAATAAAGAATAATACTCTTGATTAAGAGACATAATTATGGCACTACAATACCATAGGAAGGAGTTGATGTTTATGCCAAAAATAATTCCCATTCGAGACTTGAAAAATACAAGTGAAATTTCTCAAATGTGCAAGGAGGCATCTGAACCAATATATATTACCAAAAATGGTTATGGCGATATGGTAATCATGAGCGTAAAAATGTACGAGGAAAAATTATATATGCTGGATATATATAATAAACTGGTTGCGGCTGAAATGCAAATAGCCGAAGGAAAGATGCTTGATGGGGATTCTTCTTTGAAAAGTATAAGGGAAAAATACAATGTATAGATTAGTTGTTTCGGAACTTGCACATGGGGATTTGGATGATATCGCAGCTTATATTGCTATCGAGCTTGCAAATCCCATAGCTGCTGCAAATTTCTTTGATCAGAGCTATAGATAATTTATACCTGCATCTATTTTTTACTAATGACACAAATTATAAGCTACATTTTTGTTTGTAATAAACCAATGAATATGTAGCCTTTTTAGTATACAGTTAGAATTGATAATCAAAAGAAATTATTGTATAATATCCATAGATTAGAGGAGGAGGTTGATTTTATGCCAAACATTAAATCTAGCACGGATTTAAGGAATAATTATAATGAGATTTCAACGTTTTGCCATGAAAATAAGGAAGCTGTCTATATTACCAAAAATGGGCAGGGTGATTTAGCCGTTATGAGCATTGAGACATATGAAATGCTAAATGGCAAACTTGAACTTTACCGCCTGCTTGATGAGGGAAAAGCAGCTATAATAGAGGGCAGAAAGCGTCCGCTTGAAGATGCCATGAAAGATATTCGGCATGATATAGCTGATGGAAATTGTATATTGTTGTCAGTGAATATCTAAGTCGGACTACATAACAGTTTTAGGCAATTAAGCTTATGATCTTGGCTGAAAAATTCATATAAGGAGATAAAATCATTGGAAAAAGCAATCTATTTAATTACAGGTGTTATGGCTTGCGGAAAATCGACGGTTGCAGAGCTTTTAGCATGCAAAATGGATAAAGGTGTCCATTTGCGTGGCGATGTATTTCGGCGCATGATTGTATCCGGACGTGAAGAAATGTCTGTAAAGCCGTCTGAAGAAGCAATACATCAATTATATCTGCGATATAATTTGGCTGCTAATGCAGCAAAAATGTATTACGACAATGGATTTACTGTGGTTTTGCAGGACAATTACTATGGTGCAGGGTTATCCCATATAATAGAACAGTTCAATGGTTATCCTGTTAAAGTAATTGTCTTATGTCCGACTGTTGAGGCGGTAAAGAAGCGAGAGGAAACACGAGGAAAAATCGGTTACAGCGGTTTTACGGTAGAAAACTTATACTCGGATTTTTTAAAGGAAACGCCTAAAATCGGATTTTGGCTGGATACCTCGGAGCAGTCACCGGAGCAATCAGTTCACGCTATTTTACAGTATTTTGGCAAGGGAGAGGAATAAGAAACATGAACAATTACTATGATGAAAAATTAAATTCTCGAAAGCTATTTCAGGTGTACGAAACCCAAATTCCGCGCATCAAGCAGTATTTACAGGCGGAAATTGATTTTGTCAAGAAAAATATATCAAAGACACAAAGTGTTTTGGAACTTGGAGCCGGATACGGTCGGATTGTTAGGGAGTTGGCTCCTCACTGCGGCTCAATTGTCGGAATTGATATATCTGAGGAAAACGTTGAGTTGGGCAGAGAATATCTCAAAGACTGTCCCAACGCAAGCATGATTGCCATGGATGTTCACAAGATGGAATTTCGTGAGCGTTTTGATAGTATTTTATGTCTGCAAAATGGATTGTCTGCAATGCGTGCTGATTCTGCCGTTATTTGCAAAATTCTTGAGACAGTGGCGCAGGGAGGAACGGCCTATTTCAGCAGTTACAGCACTAAATTTTGGGATTTTCGCCTTAAATGGTTTGAAGAGCAGGCTGCTAAAGGTCTTTTGGGGGAAATTGATTATGATAAAACCCAAAATGGTGTGATTATTTGCAAGGATGGCTTCAGGGCGACTATCCATTTACCCGAGGATTTTCAGAAAATCGGTGAGGAGTCGGGATACCCCTATCAGGTGCAAGAGGTGGATGAGTCCAGCGTGTTTCTTATCATTTATAAAAACTAACCAAGCAGAATAGTTGGATATAATGCTTTTATTTACTGAAAGTATTAAAACTCCGACAGTGCTTTTTTATTGATAAAATCAAGAGATTAGATTATAATAAAATAGTGTATTTTTTTAATAGTAGCTAAAATTCCGGAGGATGAATTATAAATAATTTCTGTTATAATTCATTCTTTTACTGAAATGAGGAGGAATTAAATGTGATTATTTGGTTAAATGGTGCATTTGGCGCCGGAAAAACAACATGTGCATTTGAATTAAACAGAAGGCTTCCAAACTCTTTTGTATATGATCCGGAAAATGTAGGATTTTTTATTCGGAAAAACATTCCGAGTGAATTGTACAAGCCGAATTTTCAAGATCATGAAGAATGGAGATCCTTCAATTATACGATGCTGACAAAATTGTATCAAGAATTCAAAGGGACTATTATTGTTCCAATGACAATAATCAACTCGCAATATTACGAAGAAATAATCCAACAGTTAATTAATGATGGTGCCGTATTGAAGCACTATATACTATATGCAGATAAAGAAACAATATTAAATCGTTTAAATAAGCGTTTTAGACGGGGTGACACTTGGGCGAAATCACAAATTGACCAATGTATTTATGCTTTCAATAATGATATTACTGAAGAAAAAATAATAACAGATAATAGGCGTATTGACAGCGTAGTAGATGAAATAGCTAAAAAAAGCGGATTACATCTATTCCCCGATAACAGGGCTTATTTAAAAAAGTTGATAGATAGAGCAATAACATTAATAAAGCATATTCGGTTATAAATGATTTTTCAATAATATATTTTTGACCTCAAGCATTGAAGCAAGCTAAATATTGAGCTGCTTCATCAACAAAGGAGATGAATGAGTGAAAATAAAGTATCAGCTTCTGCTGACACATGGACTGTTAGTTTTTTTATCTTTAATAATTGTATTAATTAATGTTTTTGCTTACAGAGGTATGGTTAATGATGCTATAATTATTAATAAATCAGGGAAGTTAAGAGCATTAAGCTATAACATGGTTCAATTATCAAACCGTATTAATATTCAAGAAAATATGGGTGATACTACCGAGCTGAATGAGAAATTAAGACAGAGGATAAATGATTTTGAAGAAATACTGTCAATTCTGATGGAGCAAGAAAAAGAAGGCATAGATCACAGTCAAACTGTAGCGAGATTAGAAAAAATATCAAAAGAGTGGGATGAAGTATTTAAGCCCTTGTATCTTAAAATTTTAAAGGAGGATTCAATAAGCGAAACCTGCACGAGAGTGAATGATAAAATAGATTTTTTTGTGAATGATATAAATGAAATGGTTACGTTGTATTCGGTTTATTCCAGAGAAAAAGTTTTTATTGCACTTATAATTAATGGAGGACTTGTACCGGTTATCATTCTTGTTACAATTTATTCATTTAATTCAACAAAAAAGCGAATTCAAAGACCAATGAATGATTTAATGCGGGAATTAAAGGATCTTTCGTACATTGATGATGAAATAACAAGTCAATTAAAGAATATAAATACAGATGAAATCTCTGAAATGACACATTATTTTAACGAAATAATATATGACCAGCTTACAAAATCATTTAACAGGAGATCCGGCTTAGCAAGGCTTAATCGCATAATTCAGCTTGATATCACAAGACATTTAAAGCTGAGTTTTTGTTTTATTGACATTAACGGGCTCAAGGAAGTAAACGATCGGTTGGGGCATAAGTATGGAGATGAGTTGATTGTCAGTGTTGTCGAATGCATTAAGAAGGAAATTCGGGACGAGGATTTTATTATAAGAATGGGCGGAGATGAATTTTTAATTGTATTTAACGGAATTGATGAAGAAATATCAGAGAAGGTATGGGAAAGAATCCTAAAACGCTATCAATACATAAATGAGCAAGAAGGAAGGCTGTATTTAATCAGTGTAAGTCATGGTATTGTCACCTGCGATAAATTTGAAAAAGTAGATATTGAATTTTTAATCAAGAATGCTGATGATAAAATGTATGCTGAGAAAAAATATATCAAGGAGACACTGAAGGTTCAAATTATCAGAAATACTGCGGATATTGATAACCCGGCATATGGTTCGTTGCAATGAGTTATGCTAAATTTAGTAGACTAAATTGGAAGAATGCATTATAATTATTTTGTAATTTATAGTAAAGATGAAATAAATTTCAAGGGGACGTCGACATGAAAGGCAGAAAAATCGGAATATCCGATATTCATTATTATTCGGAACGTTTGAAATATAAATTAAATAATTTACTGTCTTCGCCTGCGGTTATAGTGGAGGCTCCATCAGGCTATGGCAAAACCACTGCTGTAAGAGATTATTTAGAAAACAGTTTGCCGCAGGGAATACCTGTTTATTGGTTTACTGCTGTAGCTGAAGCTCCTGAATCAAGCTATAAAAGGCTCTGCCTGGAAATTAAAAAAATAGATGCACATGCCGGAGATGTTTTGCTTCGGATAGGACTTCCTAATGCCTTTACTATCGGGGAAACCTGTGAAACTTTAAGAACCATTAACTGTAACAGTGAAGCTTGGTTAGTTATAGATAACTTCCAATATTTGAATGAAATTTTGATGCCTCCTTTTTTGAGCGCATTGCTTGAACATGTTTGTACCTGTCTTCATATAGTTATAATAACTCAGGTATTGGCACGTGACATACATTCAGTCATTGCAGGCAGAGGATATTTACATATTACTACTTCAGATATGAGGTTGGATGCAGCGGATGTTCAACGCTATTTTGCTCTTGCATCTGTTAAGATAAGTAAAAAAGATGCACAGGACATTGTTAGCTATACCGAAGGCTGGATTATCGCATTGTATCTGCAGCTTAGAGCGTATTTGGAAACAGGTGCTTTTTCTGATACTGCAATAATTTCTTTGATGGAAAGCTTGGTGTGGGAGAGGCTGACAAAAGTACAACAGACTTTTTTGCTGCATTTGTCAACCTTCGAAATGATTACAGTACAGCAATCATGTTTTCTGGCTGGTCTTGATACGTTGCCGTCATATGCAGTGAATGCTTTACAAAGTCCGTTTATTCGATATGATAGGGCCGAGTTTAGGTATGAATTTCACAGTATATTGTCTGAACTGTTGGCACAGAAATTTAAGGAATGTGGCAGAGCTTTTGTACAAGAATGTTTTATGCGTGCAGGCGACTGGTGTCGTTATAACGGCAAAATTCCGGAAGCTGTTGTTTTTTATTTAAAGATAAAAGACTACCGGGGAATTCTTTCTACTGACTTCACTGATTTAATTTTTGATGAGATTGATGATAAACCTTTTTCTGATGTTGCATTGGAGATTATGCAAAATTGTCCGGCTGAAATTAAAAAAGAATATCCCCTTTCCATGCTTCGAATTGCGTGGGCACTAAAAGCTGCAGGCATGGATGTGGAATTTGCTAAATTATTGGAAGAGATAGATTTAATGCTTGAACCCCATGGTTTGTTACGGGCAGAATGGCTGCTTTTATCAGCTTACAAGTTTTATCCTTACATCTGTAAGATGGTGCCTTTTTTGAAGAAAGCTGCTCCTATGTTTGAAGGAAAAAGTTCACAAGTGATTTTACCTAGTGCTCCCTGGTGCTTCGGAGACTATTCTCAGATGTCTTTGTTCCACCGCAATCCGGGAGAAGGAGACCGGGAAGCTGAAGAGTTTGAAGAGTTTATATCCTTGTATTCCAAGCTAACAAATGGGCACGGCAGCGGAGCTGATTCTCTTTTCAGAGCGGAGCTAGCACATTACCGCGGTGATTTGGACATGTCAGAGATTTTTATACACAAGGCAATTTTCTTAGCTGAAAGTTATCAGCAAAGCATTGTACAGTTGGGAGCAAACCTGCAACTCTGCGAAATAGCCGTAGAAAGATGTGACAGTGAACTATGGGATAAAGCTTTCAATTCCATGGAGCATGCAGCTACCTTTCAAAACAATGCTGTTATTCGTACGGTGTTGGACATTGTGAGGGGTCTTCTTTTAAATGAAATTGGTCATCAGGCTCAGATTGCTGATTTTATGAAAAATGCAGATCAAGCAAAGTTGATTTTTCATTCAGTGAGATACCTTGCAATGTTTGAACATGTTTGTTATTTGATGCATGAAGAAAAATATGCACAAATGGCAGGTGTTGCCCAGGCAGTTCGTGATACAATTTCACCGGATTTCCCATTTGGAGATGCAATGCTATCCTTAATGGTTGCAATAGGATATTTTAATATAGGAGACAAAAACAATGCAATTGAAAATTTAAACAGGTCAATGGAACAAGCAATACCAGATGGTTTTTTGTACATATTTGCAGTCCATCATTGGATGTTTCAAGGATTGACCGAGGAAATAATTGCTGAGAGATTCCCTGAAAATTTGAAACTATATAGAAAAATTAAGGACCGATTTTTTAAAGGCTACAAGCAACTTCATACCAACCTTTTGCCTAATGCGCTGACGGACAGTTTGACTGCAAGAGAGCTTGAAATAGCTGTCCTTGCATCAAAGGGATTAAGAAATAGTGAGATAGCGAAAAAATTGATAATAACTGAAAGTACGGTACGCACCCATCTGCATTCGGCATTTCAAAAATTGGATATCGATAGGCGCAGCCAATTAGCTGAAAAGCTGCTGCAAAAATCATCCTAAAAGTTCAATCATTTGTATGATGTAAATTTTTAAAACCTATTTTACAATATTTGTAGAATAGGTTTTTTGTATTCGTTAATGCATTCATCCAATCATAAAGGAGAAATACGAAAGGGGATATTATCTATGAGTTATATTAAGGCGATCTTTCCTATGAAAGATTATCGACTTTTCATGAATATGGAAGGCGGCAGTATTGTGATTGTTGACCTTACAGTAAAACTTAATACCATGAAGTATAAGGAATTGACAGATGAAAAGATATTTAGCAGTGTAAAGACTGATGGAGATTATGTTGTATGGGGAGATGGAATGGTAAAAGTAACTGTAAAAGAATTGATGGATGTTGTATTAATGGGTGAATACTCGAGGAAACCGTAAATAAAGGAAGGAAGGCGAATTAAAGATATTCAACAATACTGAGTATATCAATAATATTATTCAAATCAAGAAAGGAGGTAAAAAATGCTGAAAAAAATCATTTCAATATTCTTGGCAATGAGTATGTTAATAGTTATGATTCCATTAGATATGGCATACGCCGGAACAGCTGTTACATCAATGCAAAATGTTATAATGAATCAACAACAAAAATACCAAGATAATCAACAACAAAAATACCAGGATATAAGCTATAACTTCACTAACCAGAATACTCCATTGCCCAGAAAGGGCTCAGGACCATTGTATGATGATATTTTCTTTAATGATCCGGATGTAACCTGGACACGGAATACCGGAAAGGATGAGAATAAGAATGAAATAGGATATGTAGCTCCGGGTGAAAGACCGACAGCTTCATTTGGATTTTGCGTAGATTTGAAAAAAAGTAAACTTTTGGGAGCTGTAAGGAAGGGAGATCTTACCTCTGTTTGTACCGTCAGAGCAAAAAACTATGGCGGAGACGGAGATTTCGGCAGGGCAGTTATAATTCCATATGACAGCGGAGGTAATTATTTAACTGAATATGCAAGCGCAAATTATGACTACAATGACAGTTGGGGTGATATGAGCGTCAGCAGCCCATACATAAGAAAAGATGCTTATTACTTGGTTTTCAGTGCCTATGGAGAAAGGAAAGGCGGAGTTTTCAATAAATATTGCGATTTTTATGTTAATTCTATCTATGGAAGAATAAATGACTCAACAGGACCTAAAGTAGTAAGTATATCCGATACTGCTACAGTAAACGGCAAGCAGTATATCAGACAGAATATAAATAAGAATGATCCTTCAATTTACGTTACAATGGATGAAGACTGTACATTTGGAACAGGTAATAAGGTTATGCTGGATACAGTCAAATCCGGCACAGGTAAACAGGTAATAACAGATATGTATTATGTTGGGGAAGTTTCATCTGATAACAATACCGGTCATGTAACGTATAAGTTCAGAATTAGTTTATCAGATACATACGGACATCTTGCGGGTAATCACTTCTACAAGGTAAAAATTACAGGGTTATATGCTTATGATACTATGGGAAACAGTCTTGCGCAAAATTTTAATGAATTGAGACAAATTGAGTGTAACAAGTATATTGATACTCGAGCGCCTTATTTAATTAGTAATGATATCAATAATACATATGTTGAGGATGAATTTGGACTGCAAAAAGTTACATATTCATTAACTCATAAAGATACAAACATTAAAATTGATGTAAATAAACATGAGGTAGGCGATGTTGAGAATATTGCAGTATCCGATGCAAAAAAAACTGTACCCCTTGAATTGTCAAAAACAACTATTACTAAGACAGGATTTTATAACCTTGCTGTAACTCCCATAGATTTGGCAGGAAATCAAAATACAATTAATAGTTCAAGCAGTTTGTTTTTAATTTCAGACTCTGATCCAATGAAGATGACTCTCTGTAAAAATGGAGGTAAATTTGATTTATCGTATAAGGATATTTCTAATCAAACAACAGATGCTCTAACAACAATGACTCTGAAAGCAAATGTACCATCCTCTGTACTTAATGATGCAATGGTATATTACAGATGGGTAAGTGAAAAGGATGACCAGCTGATATCTAAATTTGCTGTGGAACAATCTAAATGGAAATCTGTGAACTTTAAAAAATCAAGCAATGAAACAGAAGCATTGACAATACCTGTCACTTTCAAATCAACCGACACCGGTGATTACGTTGAACCAAATTTTAAAGAGGGATATCTTTATGTTATTCCTTTTACGGCTGATGCTCTGTCTTCTAATAAATTACGGGCAGGAAGCATGGTACTTGGAGGAGATTATACTGACGGAAAGTTCAAAATGATTACTAATAATACTGTTAACGGAATATTTGTTGACAGAGGTTGTCAATGCACAGGAACTACTCCTTCTGCAATCACTGCGGAAGCTCATTATATGGCAATTAGAAACCACACCATGGACATAGGTTTTGATGTTAATAAGGCAGACAACTCAAATCTTGATAAAATAATGTGGTCTATAAAAAAGGCTAATGTGGATAATTCTGTATTAGCAAGTGGTGCTATTGATAACAGTGTAGCAACAAACAAATATGACATACCGATTAGCTCTGTAAAAGGATTAACAGGCAGCTATATAGTAACAGTATCACTGTACAGTAACAGCGGAGACGTGACTGTAAAAAGAATAAATCTCAATATTGAAAATCCGATAGTAGGTATTAGCTCCATAATGTACAATCAAGAAACACAAAACTTAGATTTTACATTAACCTACAACAAGGAGTCAGCTGATATAAGAGATATTATAATTGAACTTTGCGACAAGGAAATAACGGAATTTAAAGAAGAAATAGAACCTGAAGAAGGAAGCATATATGAATCGGATACTGTTATAAGTATGGATGTATGGGATTCACAGTTGTTTGCCGGTACCAAGTTTATTCAGGATAGCAAAAATCCAAAATTAATGAAAGCTAACTTCAGGGTAAGTCTTACAAACATGGAAAGGGCAGGAGATTCATTTGTTAAAAGGTCAGGTGAAAAGAGGGTTCATTTGAAATATGTTACCTCAAATAATGTTACAGCAGTTAATAATAATATAGCAGTCATACGAAAATCCAATATACCTCCAAGCATAACAATGAATGATTCAGAAATGTCTGTGAACAAGTACAATACTGCATCTGTATACAATGATGGACTAAATCCATTAATAAAGGTTTCAGTTGAAGAGCCTTTAGGAAATCTGACAGCTATTAAATACGGATGGGTTGATAATCCTAACACATCTTTGTCATCCTTAGGCGGTGCTGTTGAAACAGTTGCATTGGGTACTGATACAAAGAAAAAAGATTTTAATCCTGTTGTACCGAAGGTGGAGGGTGTCAGTGACCTATATAAAATCAAATATCTGACTGTTTATGCCAAAAACTCATTCGGAAAAAGTTCCGAAAAGATATTCGGACCATTTTATGTTTTAAATGAAGAAATAAATGACAAAAGATTTTTAATAACAGTAACCGATAAGGCTTTAGGTCGTGAAAAGGAAGTTTTGGCAGCAGTTGATGACAGACTTTATTATATAGATGAAGATAAACTCCCAAAGGTTAACAAGATGAGAGTTACATGGCAGGATGAAAGTGAAGCAGATAATAAAGTAATTAAGGAGTATGATTTAAGCTTCAAGAGAAAAGAAGGGGATACATATGAAACTTCTAACTTAGCCTTGGTTAACATAAATTATCCCGAGCTTTGGGATACTGACGGCAAAGGAGGGACATACAAGCTTTCAAAGGTTGAAATATACAATTCCAATAAGCCTGACAGCTTAATTAAAGCAGCCGGACCATTTGAAATCGCACAAACTCTTAAGGCGTATTACGTAACAATCAGTTCATTGGATAAGGATTCTTTCAAGGTTAGCTCAAGTCAGGAAAACACAGATATTCAGTACGGCTGGTCAAACAGCAAGCTTGATATTCCGTCTTCATTGACTTCGACCACAACAGGAATTTCAGGAACGAAAATTACCTTTGAAGACAAAGGAAATCTCTTTGATAAATTCAGTTATTTGTTTGTTAAAGCATGGAATATTTTATTTAGATCAGAAGCTTTAACTCTTGAGGCGAATTCAGCAGAATCGATAAACATAGCAAGCGTTGTAATAGGAGAAGAAACAAAAGAAGTAGGAAGAGTATACAACAAGGCAGAAGCAGTACCATTAATAATAACCGTTTCAGATCCTAAAGACATAAATAAAATTGTGAAGCTTGAAGTATATGATTTAAATAGCGTAACCTCATCTACTGCCATAAGTGCTGATAAGGTTTATAAGCTGTCTGACAATCAGGTTTTTACAATTTTACCGGCACTGACAACAAGCGGAGGAGCAATCAAATGCAGTGTGTTTGTAAACGGTGATGACAAGGGAGATTATTCAGCCGCAAGCATGTCGTTAACAAATCCTCTTAACTATGTATACTCAAATAAAACAATAGCTCTTGATGATTCGGTAGCTGCTGCTGATTATCAATACTATAAGGTATACGACGAATATGGCAGGATATACACATTTAAGGGTAACAAGGCTGAAATTTTTGCAAACGGAACATATATAGCAGCATATAGCAATGGGGGTAAATTTTACGCAGAATCAATAAGGGTGGAGGATATTTCATATACAAAGGATGACGTTCAAGTGATATTGAATCCCGAAAAAAATGAAAACAAGGTCATATCTCCTGTGAAAGCAACAATAATAATGCCCCTTGGCTCTGTAATAAAAGATAAATATGGAGTATTGACAAAGGTCGAGATAGAAGAAGGAAGAGTAAAGGCAGAAGCATCCTTCCCTCGAAATGCTGAATATACCTTTGATGTTGATTTTCCTAATGGGGGTAAAACTGATTACAAAGTTAAGATTGATTATATTAATGAGAGTTATATACCGCCTATTGCAGCTTCAACATCATCTTCAGCTATAGTGTATGATACTGCAGGACCGCTATTGACATCACAAAGTGTAAAAGCAAAGCTTAATGATTCATATAATCCATTGAACAATTCTAATTCCAAAGAATATATCTTTGATTCAAATGGGGTATTCAGCTTTGCTGCAATAGAAGAGGGCTTGTTGGTTGAGCACGTTGCAAGGGTTAACTGGATTGATAAAAATTGTCCGAAGCCCACAATAACCAAATATGTATGGAATGATAAGAATAATAACAAAATTGTTGATGAAGGAGAAAAAACAGTAACTATTCCTTCAGGCTTCAAGACAAAATATAATGTCATAACAGAAATAACATTTCCTGCCGGTGAAAATGCACGACCTGTAAAGCTAAGCGGTTCCACAAATTTTACGGCAGTTGAAAAATGGGATATAAATCCGGAATATGCATACAAATATGTTTTTGCATACAGTCCTGAAAACCAAACGAATACCTTATTGGTGGAAAATCTCACATTTGAAGATACTTTGGGAAACAAAACAGATTATACGCTGATAATTGATGAAATAGACAAAACAGCTCTGCTTACACAGTTAGTATACAGCACAATGGATTACACTAACAGAGACGTTATTGTATCTATGTTGTCTAACAAGGCTATAATGAGATTTGAAAATGTTGAAGCAGTGGCAGCAGACGGAACTGTAAAAACTGTTGAAAAGGAAGCTTCTCCAACTTATGTATTCAAAGAAAACGGAAGCAAGGACTTCAACTACAGAGAGTTGAATTTTGTGGAAGGGGCAGAAGAAGGAAAGCTTACTGCCAACGTTACATGGATTGATAAAAGTGTTCCGGATGTAATTGTTAATTATGACAGCAGCTTGACAAAAAGCAATGTAAAAATTAACTTTGAGATTATCAATGGTGTAGCAGAAGGAGCAAGACTGAGTTATGGCTCTGAACCCATTATGTTGACTGCTTCAGGTAATAATTTTACAGGTCATATGACAGTATCAGAAAACAACAGATATAATTTTACAGTCAGCACGAAGTATGGAAATACTTCAACATTCATAGTTCCTATAACAAATATTGACAATACTCCTCCTGAAATAAACATTTTAGGCAGAGAAACAGTGTATATAAAGTTAGGCGAAAAATATTATGATAAGGGAGCAACTGCCTTTGACAATCAAGACAAGGATATTTCTAAAGCAATTGCAGTTGAAAGCAATGTTAATACAGCAAAGGCTACAGGAAACGACTGTTATGAAGTTAAATATTCTGTGTCTGACAAAGCCGGAAATATTGTCAGCAAAACAAGAAAGGTGTATGTTCTTGACATAAGTTCAGCTGTTGCCATAGTTGAAAACAAGGTTATCGATTTGCTCAGCCAAAATATCAGCGACGTTAAAATTGATGCTTCGGGGATGATTTATCTTGAATTTGTAGGAATTGATGGTTATTATACGGTAAAATACCAGTCCGGTGAAAAGGATGGTGCGGGTAATTATTACGATAATTCATATTTCAAGACAAATGGCAGATTTTTAT
>DAIUCB010000039.1:0-14951 GCA_036846385.1 Bacillota bacterium
GTATTATCTCATTTTATATTTTAGCTGTAAATGTACCGGTAGATTTGACGCTTACATTTAAGATAATAATATATTAATTAAACAGATATATTTACTGAATTATTAATAATTTTACTTAAGAGAATTACTTTTTTGTTAAAATAAAAAACTCCCGTTTTATAAAAGCGAGAGTTAAAAACAATATATGGTTGAATAAATATAAATTATTCCGACTGAAAAAATCAAACGAAAGTACCTTAAATTTTAACGAAATGCAATTTTTTTAATTTCTTTTTAAAAAATCATCAATTTTCATTGAAAAACAGACATAAGCATTTTCTGCTAATTTTACGTATATCTAATCAGTTTTATTGCATAATTGTATAATTTAAATTACAAATGACTTACTGTTGTCGTACATCAGTTTATTTCTATTTTCTCAGCTTCCTCCGGCTTAAAATCATTCTTTAAGTCATATATATTGTGAGATGTGAAATCTCTGAGCTGTCTGTCTCCCAGGGAATAGCAGCGCATAAATCTTTTTGAATCTACGGTTGTCCAGTGCTCTGCATCCCAGGTAAGATATCCGTCCTCATCTGTTTTCTTTTCACGAAGGATTAAGTCAACCTGTCTGTTGTTTTGCATCAATTCTATCAGACTGTCATAGGTTACTTCTATTTCCTTTTTATTTATTAAATCATATGCCTTCATAAGTTTTGCCTCCAAAATTAATTAATATATTCATGCTCTTCTTCATTATCATATATACTTAACTCATCTCTTAAATCCTCCAGGTTGGATTCATATTCCTCCATAGATATTTGATTTAAGAACAATAGGTTATCTAATTTATTTTTTCCATCCTCATATATAAATATTTCCTTGCAGGGCCATACCGTATTGGATTTAATACCCTTGCTGCTTGATTTTTTTATTGAAATATTTATTTCATCATCGATTATATCAACAACCGTTCCCATCAGTAAAAATTTATTAATTTTAATATTGTTTTTCTCAAATATATTTCTTACAGTTTTGATAAATTTATAATGTTTCTTTTTTATTTCATATGATACATCCTCATTTAAGCTGTCATCAATCAAATCTCTGTTGTAGAATTCAGCGGAGATATCATACTCCTTATTTTCTTCAAGCTTATTAAATTTAATTTTATCATGTATTTTCTGTTCAATATCATCATCTGTAATGTTTGAACCTATAAGTCTATAATCCATATTTAACCCCCCTATCTTAGGAATTAAGGTATTCCAAAAACTTTTTAATTCTTGCTTCGTAACCGGATTCCTTAGGCTCGTAGTAATTGGCATTTTTGACGGAATCAGGCAAGTACTGCTGCTTTACATAAAACCTGTTGTAATCATGAGGATATTTGTATACTGCTCCCATGGAATTGGTATTTCTCAAATGGTACGGAACCTCAAGAGAGCTTTTTTCTACCGCTTCCATCGCTCTGTTTATTGCCAGATAAGATGCATTGCTTTTAGGAGCACATGCTATATATATAGTAGCTTGAGCGAGAATTATGCGTCCTTCCGGAAAACCGATTATTTCCACTGCCTTAAATGCATTTACCGCAACCTCCAGCGCTCTCGGGTCTGCATTACCCACATCCTCTGATGCACATATGATAATCCTTCTGGCTATAAATTTCGGATCCTCTCCGGCCTTAATCATTTTAGCAAGCCAGAATACGGCAGCATCAGGGTCTGAGCCTCTCATGCTTTTGATAAAGGCCGAAATCGTATCGTAATGGTTGTCTCCTGTTTTGTCATAAACAACCTTTTTATTTTGAATACATTCCTCAGCAATAGCTATATCAATTTTTACAATATTGTTTTCATCGGCAGGTGTAGTTTCCACACCAAGCTCAAGAGCACTCAATGCTTTTCTTACATCTCCGTTTGAATTGGCCACTATATGCTCAACAGCTTCATCGGTGATATCTATTTTTCTTTCGCCGAAGCCTCTTTCCTTGTCATTTAAAGCCTTTAATAACAGTTTTTTTATATCAATGTCTGTTATTGCTTTAAATTCAAACACCAAGGATCTGGATATAAGAGCGGGATTAACTTCAAAGTATGGATTTTCAGTAGTTGCTCCTATTAATATTATTGTCCCGTTTTCAACATAAGGAAGTAATGCATCCTGCTGTGACTTGTTAAAACGATGAATTTCATCTACAAAAAGAATAGTTCTTTTATTATACATCGATAATTCATCTACCGCAAAACCTATTTTTTCCTTTATATCCTTTACGCCGCTTGTTACGGCATTTAGAGTTGTAAAGTTATTTTTAGTCCTTTCGGCTATTATTCTGGCAAGGGTTGTCTTTCCCGTTCCGGGCGGACCGTAAAAAATTGCGGAGGAAAGCTTGTCAGCCTTGATGGCTCTGTTTAAAATCCTGCCCTCTCCGACAATATGCTCTTGACCGACAAAATATTCAAGGCTTAAGGGTCTCATGCGTTCAGCCAAGGGACCCTTGCCTTTTATTGAATTTTCATACTGCATATCAAATATATTCATTATTTATATATCCTTTTAAAATCAATTTACAGCTTTTTAGCAACTGTATATTTTATCGGATTATTCTTCATTTCTCTTTTATCGTATTTCTTTAATATAAAATATGACAGACCCAAGGAGGCCAGACCCAGTACAGCGGATATTATATCCTTATTTATATTGTTTCTCAGCAAATAATTAAATGCGAAAATAGTACAGAGAAGTATTGCTAAAGGCATACCGTAAAGCATCAGAATATGCTTGAACATAACTTCATTTTCCGTTATTATCTCGACATAATCACCAACCTCTATATCATCGGTAATCTCCGTCTGTATTTTAATTCCATTTTGTCTGCAGGCTGCAGAGCAGCTGGCACAATTATCTCCGCATGCTGAAACCCTTTTAACTAAAATTGTTGCAATATTACCATCTATTTTTATAATCTTTCCAACCTGCTCCATAATCATATCCTTTCATACAACAAGAAGCATTCAGCTTCAGTAAGTAGTATAATTATACCTTCTTTACTGAATTATTTCAATACCCAATTCCTTCAATTGTTTTTCGGTAGCAATTGCAGGTGCATCGGTCATAAGGCATGAAGCGCTTTGTGTTTTAGGAAATGCAATTACATCTCTTATATTGTCACTTTCTGTCAAACACATCATAAATCGGTCAAGTCCGTATGCTATACCGCCATGAGGAGGCACTCCATATTTAAATGCTTCTAATAAAAATCCAAACTTATCATTAGCCTCTTCCTCTGTAAAGCCTAAAGCCTTAAACATTCTGTTTTGCAAATTACTGTTTGTAATTCTTATACTGCCTCCACCAATTTCATCACCGTTTATTACAATGTCATATGCCTTGGCTCTGACCTCACCGGGATTTGATTCAATCATATCAATATCCTCATCGACAGGTGCTGTAAAAGGATGATGCTTAGCCACATATCTGTTCTCCTCCTCGCTGTATTCAAACAAAGGAAAATCAGTAATCCATACCATTTCATAGACATTGCTGTCAATAAGATTTTTTTCTTGAGCAATTTCTATTCTCAAAGCTCCGAGTGCAGTATTTACTACAGATTCCTTATCAGCTACCATAAATACTATATCCTTCTCTTTTATATCAAGCTTACACATTAAATCACTTATTTCATTTTCAGTTAAAAATTTAGCTATCGGTGATTCTAAAACACCATTTTCATATTTAAACCATGCAAGACCTTTCGCTCCGTAGGTTTTAACAAACTTTTCAAGCTTAGATATAGCTTTTTTAGAAAATTCTTCTGAAGAGCCTTCGATTTTTACACATTTAATAATTCCTTTGCTTTCCAACGTTGCTTTAAAGGCATTAAATTCTGTGTCTTTAAATATATCGCTTATATTAATCAGCTCATAGCCAAAACGAAGATCCGGCTTGTCACAGCCGTATTTATCCATTGCTTCCTGATAGGACATACGTCTGATGGGAAGCTTTACATCAATATTTTTAACTTTCTTGAATATTTTTTGAATCAGCCTTTCATTGATAGAAATGACATCCTCCATATCCACAAATGACATTTCAATATCAACCTGAGTAAATTCCGGCTGCCTGTTAGCTCTTAAATCCTCATCTCTGAAGCATCTGACTATTTGAAAATATCTGTTCATACCCGACACCATCAAAAGCTGCTTAAAAAGCTGAGGAGACTGGGGCAATGCGTAAAATTTGCCGGGATTAACTCTGCTTGGTACCAGATAATCTCTTGCACCCTCGGGAGTAGGCTTAGTCAAAAATGGTGTTTCTATTTCATTAAAGCCGTTATCATAAAGGAAATCTCTGAAAACCTTTGAGGTTTTGCTTCTCATTATTAGATTTCTCTGCATTTCAGGCTTTCTCAAATCCAAAAATCTATATTTCAGTCTCATTTGTTCAGCTACATCATCATTATCCTTTATATAAATAGGAGGTGTCTGAGCCGTATCCAAAATCCTCAGCTCATCAATATATACCTCGATTTCACCTGTAGCCATTTCCAAATTTTTTGATTGTCTTTCACATACCTTTCCTCTTACTGCTATAACATATTCGCTTCTTAGTCCTTCTGCCTTTTCAAAGGCTTCCTTGTTAACATCAGTATCGAACACTACCTGAATTAATCCGGTAATATCACGTAAGTCAGCAAATATAAGTCCTCCGAGACTTCTTCTTTTTTGAACCCATCCCATGAGAACAACCTCTCTGCCTATATCCTTTAAGCCAAGCTCTCCGCACATATCCGTTCTTTTTAACAAACCCATTGTTTCCATAATTTTACCTCCGAATAGTATAATAAAGTGATTATTCATTCAGCAGTCATATTCCTGCTGTCCGTTAATGCGATTTTTATCAAAAAAATAAAAATCGTCCCATATATAGGGACGAGTATAACCCGCGTTGCCACCCTATTTGGACTACCAAAAGCAATAGTCCCTCTCAATTGTTATTGCACTGACAAAGGTGTCTTCATCATACCTTAATAATAGGCTCACATCAACCCTATCTCGCTTAGATTAAAGCTACATGATTACTCTTCCTTACGCAAATATATTACACTAAAATTATCATAATAAATTTTATTTGTCAACAATTTTTTAAGATATATCATTAGAATATTTCATAACATTCAACCGCATTCTTTATTCAAATTATAGCTATCCAAGGTTCAGCACAAATATGATTTTATCTTTTAGTATATGAAAAAAGGATAGCATATAGCTACCCTTCAGACTTGCTCTTATATATTTAAAATGGTTTAATTGTGCCGTTTGATATCATTACTACTGAAATAACAGCCAAAATGACAATCAAGGAGGCAAGTAAAATATCCTTAAAATTATTTAAATAAGGTTCATTCTTTTCCTTTTTACCCTTAATATATACAATAATACCCGGTGCGTAAAGAATTGCTGTTATCAGTAGGCTTACCATACCGCTTGCATATATCAGCCAAACTCCGTAAATACTGCCTATCAGAGCAAAAACCTTAGCAACCATCATATCCCTATTGCTGTATGACTCAAGAAGTCCTTCTCTTTTATATGTTATTTTTGCATAATACAATGCACTCAATAAATAAGGAATCATAATCATACTTGCGGATATAGCGTAAAATGCCTGATAAGTTGATTCGTTCAAATAAATAATAATTAAAAACAATTGAATAATACCGTTAGTTGCATATAGAGAAAATGAAGGTGAGCCATTTTTATTTTCCTTTGCAAAGGACTTAGTGAAAACACCTATTTTTGCTGCTGAATAAGGACAATCAGCTGCAATTATAGTCCAGCTCAAAAGAGCTCCTGCCAATGAAAGAATAACGCCTAAATTAATTAAACCTGCTCCCCAGCTTCCCACTACCTTCTCCAAAATACCTGCCATCGGAGGATTTCCTAATGCAGCCAGCTCAGCTCTTGTCATAACACCCATACTTAAAACTGATGTCATTAAATAAATCAGAAAAATGCACAAGAAACCTATGATTGTAGACCTTCCTACATCCTTTGACCTCTTTGCTCTACCCGAGAGAACGACTGCTCCTTCAACACCGATAAATGACCATACAGTTGCTGAGGTAGTAGCCTTTACCTGATCTGCAAAGCTGAGACCTCCTGATTCTCCCCAGAAATTATCCATAAAAATCGAAGGCTTAAAGGAGTTGACAAAAATAACGGCTAAAATAAATACAAATATCGGCAGCAGCTTACTCACAGTAGTAACAAGGTTAATGCCTGTTGCCTCCTTTACTCCTCTTAAAACCAAATAATTCAAAAACCAAATAATAACAGATGCGCAAACGATTGATATTATGTTATTGCCTTTCTCAAATACCGGAAAGAAATAACCTATTGCAGAAAAAAGAAGAGTGGTATAGGCTACATTGCAGAAAAGAGCACTAATCCAATAGCCCCATGCCGAATTAAAGCCGATAAAATCACCAAAGCCCTCTCTTGCATAGCTGTAAACCCCGTTAGTAAGCTCGGGCTTTATTTTGTTCAGACCGAAAAAACACATCATAAGTCCGAACATACCGATACCGCAAATGAGCCATCCAATCAGCACACCTGCCGTATTTGCTCCATTTGCAGCCATATCCCCTGCCAAGCTGAATACACCTGCACCTATTGTAGAGCCGACAATCATTCCTGTCAATCTGGTAAAACTAAGCTGTTTTGTTTTAGAATCACTTACATTAGTACTCATAATAATTCCTCCATGCAAACAAATTAGATTTTATAAATAAGAAATACATTGAACACCAAAATAATATAACATAACGTTTTCCTTGTCAATATTTTTTTTAGCCCATAAAATTCCTTATTTCAGTTTATTTATAAATAATCCTTATTTTTCAATGCTTTTTTATAAATTGAAGATTACAATAAACGATAAATTTTTTTCGACATATATAGACAATAACTAAATAAAAATGCAATTGGGAGACGTTCCATTGCATTTTTACTTTGATGATTTCTTTATTTTGAAGCAACTAATTCATTCAGTGTTTTGAAGCTATATCCTTCAGCCTTCCATTTAGTCAATAATTCATCTAATATGTCGCAATTTGTTTTAGATGTACTGTGCAATAATACTACTGCTCCGGGATGAATACGAGGCAGCAATTTTTCAAAAGCATATTCCTTCGTCGGCTGCTTGTTAACATACCAGTCAACATAAGCTAAGCTCCAAAATATCGTCCTATAGCCGAGTGAATGAGCTTGCTTTAAATTTTCTTCGTTATATTTCCCTTGAGGCGGTCTATAAAACTTTGACATTTCCTGTCCTGTTGTATTCTTGTATAATTCCTCAAGAGATGTTATTTCTTTTTTAAACGCTTCCATATCAGATATTTTTGACATATCAGGATGATTATATGTGTGATTGCCTACAATATGACCTTCCTCTACCATCCTCTTTACTAAATCCGGATTTTTCTCCAGATAATTTCCTACCAGAAAGAAAGCAGCTTTAACATTATGTTTTTTCAAAGTATCCAGTATGGAAGGTGTATAACCATTTTCAAAGCCTGCATCAAATGTCAGATAAATAGCCTTTTCGTCTGAACTGCCTATATAGTACGAATTATATTTTTTCAAATGCTGAGGTGTTGCATTTCCGACAGGACTTTTTCCCTTAGACTTAAAGCTTAACCCCCAATTAGTTATTTCTGAAGATGTAGCTACGGTAACATTAGAAACCTTGTCATAAATAAATATCACTGCAAATAAGAGCACAAAGCATCCTAATAACAGCTTTATGCTTCTGCGCTTTATATATATTATCAAATTTTCCACCACCCTTTTATATATTAATATATATATATTTTAAAGGATAATACAATATGTCTCAAAAATTAAAACAATCGTTATCAATAATTTTTTTATTTTATTGTATATTAATTTATAAGAAGGCAAAAATAAATTAATATTAACAAGGAGGAATCATAATGTCGGAAAAAAATTTAAATACGGACTATAAAATAGCCGAATTGCATGAAAAGGACTATAAATATTTTAAGAGCATCGAAGATAAGCTGAAAATGGAAACAGGAAAGGAATTTGTACTGATCGCCTGGGAAAAGAAATAAATAAATAATGAGGACTGTCTCGTCGATGGTCCTCATTATTTTATTATTATATTTTATATTTCGAAGCCCTGAAGAGGCTTAGTTTCTATTATTTTTTCCACTTCCTCGTAGCCTGTCGGGAATGCATAATTGTATCGGGCAGGGAGGGCAAAAACATATTTGCTGTTTCTTCCCAGCTCTGTTGGCAGTATAGGAGCTGCTCCTACATTCATTTTACCCTCTTGCAGCAGCTTCCATTGATCAACGGTAAAAATCATAACGGGTATATCCTGTCTCGGTTTCTCTTTTGTCCATTCGGGATGTCTTATATTTATTATTTCACCGGATAAATTTGTATTTTGCTTTGTTGAATCATCAGGTGATATGCCTTCCCACTTTCCTTTGACTACAGTAAAGCTTCTCCAACTCTTCGGCAATGAAAAGTAAAATCCATAATCTGAATTTTCATATACAATAGAATTCATTTCCTTGTAATTACCCAAGGAAACATCATCAATGAGCCATTTGTCCTTGTTTTTTTTGACAGAAAGAACTATTTGTCTTTTTGCGGCTACTCCCATATCTCGTTTTTCTGTACTTGTGACTTCAATTATTTCACCATTGACCCCATACAAAGCTTCGGAAATCTTGTCTATCGATAATATATTTATATGATCCGGCCAAGGACTTGATACCTCTCTGCCGGGAGCTTTTTCAGGATTAGCCTGCCATTGCTTCAAAAGCTCAGGTGAAACGAATTTGCCGTAATTCTCCTCCATGCTTTTGCTTATAATATCCTTTGGAGCCAGAAGTGAAACCATTTGAAGCTTCTCTCCGAATTCTTTGACCAGATTCTTTATTTCAGATTCCTCTGCATCATCCTTTTGCGGCTTTTCTTCAGATAAATCCCATATTACCTTTTCAATATTGCCTTTGTTAAATTTTATCACCTTATTAGGATAGGTCAGAACTTGAGTAACAATACTGCCCTTTTCAGGTTGTTTTAAAGTTGCATGTACATAAGCAGTTCCGGAGGTTATCTCGGTTATACTGTCAATTTCCAAAGTATATCCTCCTGTCATCATTTCACCTGCGGAAGCCAGTATATACATCAAATCACCGTCGATTACGGAATAAATACCCCTCGTTTTGTAATTTGAATTATACCATTCAGATAAAAGCTTGTTTTTCATAATATCCTGATTGTCTGCCGCCGTATACGCTATCGGTCTTTCCACACCGATTACAACTCCGTCAGCAATAAGCACAACACGGTTGGAATTATCCCATTCAACCTTAGCTCCGAATGCTTCAGCGATAAATCGAATGGGAACATAATATTTATCATTCAGTTTTTTTGCCGCAGCATCCAGCTTAATAGCTTCCTCCTTCGATTTGCCGTCAATATCCTTTATTACTTTTGCTGTTTTATCGTCTATAATTAATTCGATTTTTATTTTATCTTTGAAAATTTTAATTGTATTATTTTGTGAATTTATTTCTGCTTTTGCACCCAACTTTTCCGCAACATCTGATACTTCAACTAAGGTGCGGTTATTTTCAATAAATGGATTGCATGTGAGCTCCAGTATCTGTCCATTAAACTTTATCACTATTTCATCTTTAGCTTTAATAATTCTGTTTTGGTAAATAACCTCATCTAAATTTAAAATATTATTATTTATAGGATTTTGCTGTAACGCAAAAGCTGTATTAGCTGATATAGCTGTACAGCATATTCCAATTATTGCCGCCTTTTTCAAATTTGATTTTTTCATAAGTAGCTTCCTCCTTTGTTATTAATATTAGACGAGTTAAAATTAATTTTTGTTCCAAAAGACTATATTATTATTTGTAAAATCGGATAAAATATTTCCTATGTGATTATTGAATGATACTTTAGATGAAAATTACTTATAAATTAAAAAAACAGTTGATATTATGAATATATATCTTGCCTGTTCCATTATTTTTACTTCTTTTTTAAAAATTGCCATTTAGTTTCTGCTGTCAATATTCCGATAAATATTATTATACAGCCTAAAAGCATAAGCACCGTAAAAGGATCCTGCAAAAAAACAACCGACAGCAATGTACCAAAAACCGCTTCGAGACTCAAAAGAATTGAGGTCTTCATTTCATATACATGTTTTTGACCTGCGACCTGTATTCCATATGCTATTATTGTACAAAATATTGTTAAATACAAAATTGAAAATATTCCCGCTAAAGGAAATTTCGTCGGTAACGGCTCCGTGATTAAGGACACTGCAAGCCCTATTATACCTGCTGTTATGGTTTGGAGAAATGTCAATATTATAGGATCTGTTTTTTTTACTAAATATCCTATAAGGGCAATATGAGCGGCATATAAAAAGGAACTGAAAACAGTTATCATATCTCCCTTATTAAAGCCTCCCGGTCCCGATGCGGTGAGGAGATAAATACCTATAAGTGTCAATAATGCAGCCGCAAAATTGTAAATATCGGGTCTTTTCTTGTATATAATCCAATAAAGAAATGGGACGATAATTACATATAGCGCTGCCAGAAAGGATTGCTTGGACGGCACTGTATACTGCAGTCCGATAATTTGAAAAAGATATGCAAAATAAAATATTGCACCGCAAGCGAATCCGCTAATAACCTCTTTTTTAGTAATTGTAAGAATCCTCTTATTCAAAAAAATTCCTATTATAATTCCTCCCAATAAATATCTTGTCATAGCAAGAAACAAGGGTGAATAATAGGCTAATGCTATTTTACCGACCGGAAAGGAGCTTCCCCAAATAAGTGCAGTCAACAGGAGTCCGAATTCATATATAAGCTCGTTTTTTTTATTATTATTAAGATTATTATTCAATGCAGCACCTCACAATTTTTTGTCCGGATATACAGCGATTACAGTTTATATATTACCACAAGGTTGCTAAAAGTACTTCCGGCAATTACCGGGAGTACCTTTAGCTTTTATGTATGAAATTATAATATTTGCTCATTCTGCAATATTATTTCTTTTATATTGCTGCTTTTAAAACCGCTTCGATTTTTTCGAGAGTCGGCACGCCTTCATGCAGCTTAACTCCATCGACATAAAATGTAGGTACATAATAGTAATCATGTGCTTCTGCAATATGTACATTTTTAGATTCCTCAACCTTTTCTATATGAATATTCGAATATTGAGGATTTTTTTCTTTTAGTGCTTCTAGCATTTTAAATGCCTTCTTACAGTGTGGACAGTTTTCTAAATAAAACATTGTGACCTTTTTCATTTTAATGATTTCCTGCCTTTCATAAAATTTAATTTATATATTTAACAGTATTTTTTTCTTTTCCAGTATTTCATTAATTCTAATCTCATATTCTTCGATACCTTTAAAGCTGTAAACTGTTTCATGGTTGTTGTTACCCAGCATTATTTTACTCGATACTCCTGCACCGCAAGCAAGTATAGTTTCTATTTCTTCAATGATAACTATATTATATATAGATTCTTTGCCTGCTACTGTATATCCTATATTTTCTGAATTACCCTTTATATTTTTTTGTCTGTACATATAATAGGGCTTATATCCATCTTCTGTACATCTTTTATCAGAAGTTTCATGCATTTTGCTTAGTAATTCATAGTCCTTTGTCAACTGTTTATTGCTTTTAGCTTTAAGCTCTGACCCGGTTTTATAAGATAATGAATGAACTGTAATATTTTCAGGTTTTAATTTAAGGATTTCATTTATTGTATTTTTCACGTCAATTTCATCCTCATTCGGTAACCCTAATATTATATCCATATTTATTGTTTCAAATCCAACTCTGCGTGCTAATGCAAATTTATCTTTTATGTCTCTTATACTGTGATTTCTGCCTATATTTATCAGGGTATGCTGATTCATTGTCTGAGGATTAATGCTGATTCTGTTAACGCAATTATTTTTCAAGGCTATAAGCTTTTCTTCTGTGATAGTATCGGGTCTTCCTGCTTCAAAGGTTATTTCCATGATTTCAGATAAATTGTAATATTTTTTTAAAGTATCAAATATTAAATTAATTTGATATACATTCAAAACTGACGGAGTTCCTCCTCCTATATATATTGAATGCAGCTTTAAATTTTTTGAAATAGCAAGCTCTATTGTTTTTTCTGTTTCATATACCAAAGTATTAACATATTTATCTAATACGATTTCCTTATATTTAACATAAGTGGTAAATGAGCAATAGCTGCATTTTGAAGGACAAAAGGGTATACCTATATAAAGATTGTAATATTCATCATTGATTTCTCTATTGATATATTTTTCTTCAATTTTAAAAACATCCCATAGGAGCATAACCTTTTCGGGAGATATTTCATATGTATTAATCAAAATATCATTTATTTCTTCATTCGTTTTTCCATTGTCTTTAGCTGCGGATAAAATTTTAACAGGTCTTACACCTGTTAATATTCCGTAGTTTGATTTTACTTTATGATATTTTGATAAAACCTGATAAATTGACTTTACTATTACAAGCTTTTTCAGCTTATTCTCATTTTCTCTTTCCATAAGAAGGCTGTTGCTGCTTATTTTTGCTTCGTATAAAAGGTCTTTGTTAAAATAAAGCTGAGCATATCCTATATATTCGTCACAATTTATTTCTAATATTGAAAAAAGACCTAACCCTATGTTATTTTCAAAGTTCGAATAATCTTTAATCTCATACTCCGTATTCAAATCAAATATTCTTAGGGTGTTTCTTGCTTCATATTCAAAGCTATGACCTGAAAAATAAAAATTAAACATTTTTCTCCTTAGTTTACAAATGGATTACCCTGCTTTTCCGATTTAACGGTAGTAGGAGAATTGTGTCCGGGATATAATATAGTTTCATCATCATATTTGAATATTTTATCCTTTATTGAGCTGATTATTTGTTCGTATGAGCCTCCCGGAAAATCTGTTCTTCCGATTGATTTATTAAAAAGAGTATCTCCTGTCATCATTATATTTTGAACCTTGATACATATTCCTCCCGGAGTATGTCCAGGGGTATGAATAATTTCAAATTCTAAATCTCCGATGTTTATTTTATCGCCGTCTCTAAGCTTCTTATCCGGATTTAAAGATAAATCCTTTCTGAACAAAACCTTTGAAAAATTGCTGTTGCTGTCTGCTAATGCTTCCGCATCATCCTCATGTATGCATACCGGAATATTGTACTTCTCAACTAATTCTGCCACAGCACCGATATGATCTCCATGTGCATGTGTCAGTAATATTATTTTAGGCTTAAGCCCCAGTTCATTAATTTTATTGTCAATACTTTTAAAATCAGCTCCCGGATCAATAATTGCCGCCTCCTTGCTTATAGCACTGCCGACAATGTAGCAGTTAGACATATAGGAACCTACGGCCATTGCTTCAAAAATCATAATTCCCTCCTAAAAATTTTTTTTACTGTCTAATAATATGGTAACAGGACCGTCATTGCAGATTAGCACTTCCATGTCAGCTCCGAATTCGCCTGTTTGTGTTCTTATTCCATGTTCTTTTAATCTATTTATAAAATCTTCGTAAAGCGGTATTGCCTTTTCAGGGCGGGCCGCAGCTATAAAGCTTGGTCTCCTGCCCTTTCTCGCATCTCCCTGCAAGGTAAATTGTGAAACAACCAATATGCTGCCATTTACATCAATTAAGCTTTTATTCATTTTTCCTTCTTCATCTTCAAAAATTCTCAGATTTATTACCTTATCAGCCATATATTCCAAGTCCTTTTCATCGTCACTATCCTCGATACCGATTAAAAGCATTATACCCTGCTCTATTTGTCCGATTATTTTATTATCAACAGTCACTTTTGCATGCTTCACTCTTTGTACTACACTACGCATTTTACACCTACTTTTACAGCTATTACTTTTTAGTTCTGAAAACCTCTATTACACCGTCTAATTTTTTAATTTTTTTGATTAAATCCTCCAGCTGTTTTGTTTCGTTAATCTCAAAGGCTATATCTATTATTGCAACCTTCTCTTTATTTATTCTTAAGTTAAGTGATGTGGCATTCAGCTTAGCTTCTACATACAAGCCGGTTAAATCCTGTAAAAGCTTAGGTCTGTCAAGAGCCTTTATTTGAAGCTCACTGATAAATGTAACCTGCTTACCTGTATCCCACTCAACCTCAATGAATCTTTCATCCTCCGAATCACTTAAATCATGTATATTAGTACAGTCTGCTCTATGTACCGATACACCTCTTCCTCTTGTTATAAAGCCGACTATAGCATCTCCGGGAACCGGGTTGCAGCACTTAGAAAATCTGATTTTAATATTGTCTATTCCTTTAATCACAACTCCTGATTCATGCTTTACATTTTTTGAAAGAACCTTGTCTGTTGCTTCGATATTATTTTCCAGATTTTTAATTCTGTCAAGCTCAATTTTATTTTTATTTTTTTCAACATAGATTTGTTTTAATCTGTTAACAATTTGATTCTCGGTTATCCCGCCGTTGCCGACTGCAGCATATAAATTATTCGGAGTATAGAGATTGTATTTATCGGCTACTGTTTTTATCCAATCATCCTTTAATAATTCTCCTACTGCCAGCCCTTGCTTTTTTATCTCTCTTTCAATCTGTTCTTTTCCTTTTTCAACATTAAAATCCTTATCCTTGTCCTTAAAGAACTTTCTTATTTTGGCTTTTGCCTGACTGCTTGCTACAATTTTAAGCCAATCTCTGCTAGGTCCGATACTTGACTGAGATGTAAGAATTTCAACCTGGTTTCCGGTCTTAAGCTTCGTATCCAACGGAACTATACGACCATTAACCTTTGCACCGACACATTTATTTCCGATTGCACTATGGA
>DAIUCB010000040.1:0-14873 GCA_036846385.1 Bacillota bacterium
TCTACATTTGCAATTTCATCAAATTGCTCGAGACAAAGAACTACTATTTTGCTCAGATCATCATACTGCTCTTGTGTTAAATTAACAGCACCTATCCCCAGATTCACAACGGCAGTATCTCCTTTTACATTAACCTCCTGTAGATTTACCCCGTATGGTATATTATTGCTAACCGGTAAATCTGCTGGCGGACCGCTAAATAGCTTTTCAACAACAGTCGCTACAGGATTTCCAACCTTTTCAGCTGAAAAAGTAATCGGAATATAATAGCCTGCTACCTCAGTATCAGGAGCCTTATAAAATACAGTATAATTTGCTCCATCCTCTTTTCCCATTAAATTGATGTTTTTCCTTTCAAATGCTGTACTTACTGCATATCCCTTGGATAATGTAGATAATTGTTTACCCTCTACAAGTACTTCGACTCTGTCAATAGTTGGAAATTCAGTCAATGTGTATGTAAGTGCGGAAATCATATTTTGCTCTTGCTTATAATTTTCTGTATTCAAAATATTTTTACTGAAATCAACTCTGCACAATCCATCCTTGATTGACATGCCTCTTATTTCTGTATTTTGAGGCAATACTCCATGCAATCCTGATTTTGCAATTTTTTGTTCAATAGCATTTCCTTTTATCAGACTTCTGACTGTAGCCTTTGCAATTCCTTCTTCCCAAGGAATTTTGGTATTTACAGGTACTATAAATCCCTTTTCATCTTCATAATATGCTATTATTTCCTTCGCCTTTGTATCCTCTGTATTTACAGTAATTGTTTCTACGGCAGCTTCATCATCAACACCATCATCAACAATAGCAAAATCAGATAAATCAGCAGCATCCGATACTTTAGGAACTGAGTCTGACTTTAGACTTTTCATAATATCTAAGGTTCCGCATCCTGTTAAGCTTACTAACACACAAATAATTATTGTTATAGAGATAATTTTCTTATAAGCCAATTTCATACCCTCCTCACGCCTTTATATATATTATTATATTAACTATAAAGACCAGATATGAATATTTTTATATTATTTTTTGGACTAAGTAAATTAACAGTTTTCCTCATAAAAAATATTAGTCCACATAATATATTATATCAGCTCCGGCTATATAGGAGGAAATTATGATGGAATATATGAATACAATTTCTGATATTAACAATACGATTAACAGCTTTGTTTGGGGACCTCCCATGCTTATTCTCCTCCTCGGAGCCGGAATATATTTTACTATTAAGACAGGCTTTTTTCAAATCAGGTATTTTGGTTTTGTAATAAAAAACACCTTTTTTACCCTTTTTAAAAATAAAAAAAGAACTTCAAAGGGAGCCATTACTCCGTTTCAGGCATTAACCACAGCACTGGCATCTACAATCGGCACAGGTAATATTGTAGGTGTGGCTACAGCTATAGCCATTGGCGGCCCCGGCTCGGTATTTTGGCTGTGGCTATCTGCATTTTTCGGTATGATGACTAAATATTCCGAAATTCTGCTTTCAATAAAATACAGGAAAAGAAATGACGAAGGAAATTTCGTCGGAGGTCCCATGTATTATCTGGAGGAAGGACTAAATATGAAATGCTTGGGGGTATTATTTGCTGTTTTTGGTTTTTTTGCATCCTTTGGAATAGGCAACATAGCGCAAATAAATTCAATAGCTGTTGCCTTTCAAAATTCTCTTAATATCAATCCCTTAATAACAGGCATATGTATAGCAATTGCAATAAGCTTTATAATAGTCGGAGGTGTAAACAGAATAGCGCATACGACAGAAAAGCTGGTTCCATATATGATTATTTTTTATTTTACAATAACCTTTATTGCTTTGATAGTAAACGGTAAAAATATTCCTGCTGCGTTTATGATGATTTTATCTCATGCCCTAAAGCCGACCTCTGCCATAGGAGGCTTTGCAGGTGCATCAATCCTCCTGACTGTTAAAAGCGGCGTATCAAAGGGAATATTCTCAAATGAGGCAGGTCTGGGCAGCTCACCGATAGCTCATGCCGCCGCAGATACCGGGCATCCTGTCAATCAAGCTGTCTGGGGAATCTTTGAGGTGTTTATAGTGACTGTAGTTATATGCACAACTACAGCATTAGTTATATTGACATCAGGAGTATGGAGCTGTGGACTGCAGGGTGTGGAGCTGACAATTTCTGCATTTTCAACTGTATTTCCGGTATTCGCCCCTCATGCAATAGCAATATCAATTTTTTTCTTTGCATTTTCAACCCTTGTCAGCTGGTGCTACTACGGAGAAAGATGTCTTGAATATCTCTTAAAAACCTGTAATTTTAATGTTTTATACAAGTTAATATATTCTGCGGTAATAGTAGTCGGAGCAACCTCTGATTTAACATTAGTCTGGGTACTGTCAGACACACTGAACGGATTGATGGCAGTGCCGAATTTGATAGGTATATTAGGTCTTTCGGGAGTGGTGATTAATACAACGAGAAGCTATTTTCATATGAAATAGCTTCTCGCCTTATTGATTTTTTATTTGCTCTGCTAAATCGTTCAGATACATCCATCTTTCCATCTTTACCTCAAGCTGGTCCTCAAGTCTGCTTTTTTCCTCCATAATCTCCTGCAGCTTTACATAATCTGAAGAATTTTTATCTGACAAAATATTTAAATCTTCAATTCTATTTTCAATTTCCGCAATATCGCTGTCAATATTGTCAAATTCCTGCTGCTCCTTAAAGGTAAATTTCAGCTTTTTAGGCTTGCTGCCGAAAGCCTTGTTATTTTCCTTTTCCGGCTTCGGTTTTTCTGTTTCATTCAATTTTTCATCTCTTATTTTTGCTTCAAGATAATCCGAATATCCTCCGTTGAATTGCTTAACAATACCATCTCCCGACATTTCAAATATCATATTCACAACTCTGTCTAAAAAGTATCTGTCATGGGAAACAGTTATGACAGCACCATTAAAGGTATCAAGATAATCCTCCAATATAGTGAGGGTTTGAATGTCCAAATCATTGGTGGGCTCATCAAGCAGCAAAATATTCGGAGCTTTCATTATTACGCTCAATAAAAACAGCCTTCTTCTCTCACCGCCGGACAGCCTTTGTATTGTATTATACTGTAAATCGGCAGGAAACAGAAATTTCTCCAGCATCTGCGACGCAGAGACAGTTCCGTCCACAGTTTCAATCACCTCAGCTATGTTTTTAATATAATCTATTACCTTAACGGATAAGTCGGTAAACGCTTCGGGATTTTGAGAGAAATATCCTATCTTTACAGTATCTCCGATTTCTACAATGCCGCTGTCAGGCTGTATTTTACCTGCAATCATATTCAACAAGGTAGATTTACCGGCGCCATTTTGTCCCACAATTCCAATTCTGGCATCTCTCAAAACAATATATTCAAAATTCTCTGCAATCTTTTTATCTCCATAGAATTTTGATATATTTTTAATTTCTATAGTTTTTTTACCCAGTCTGGACGAAACAGAGCTGAGCTCCAATTTGTCCTCGACTTCGCTGCTGCTCAACTTTTCAGAGAGCCTTTCAAAGCTTTCTATCCGACCCTTTGCCTTAGTTCCTCTGGCTCTGGCACCTCTTTGAATCCATGCAAGCTCCTTCTTAAAAAGGCTCTGCCTCTTTCTTTCACTGCTTGCATCACTTTCCTCCCGCATTGATTTAAGCTCCAGAAATTTTGTATAATTACCCTCATAGGTATACAGATTTCCCTTATCCAGCTCAACTATTTTGTTTGATACTCTGTCTAAAAAATATCTGTCATGGGTCACCATAAGTATCGATCCTGTATATTTTATCAAATATTTTTCCAGCCATAAAATCATGTCATTATCCAAGTGATTCGTCGGCTCATCCAGGATTAAAAGCTCACAGGGATTAACCAATGCAGCTGCTATAGCTACCCTTTTTCTTTGTCCCTCGGATAATAAATTTACATCCTTATCAAACTCGGTTATACCCAATTTATTTAATATTGTCTTTGCCTCATATTCCATCAATTGCTTCGTATCAGTGCTTGCGTTTAAAAATACCTGCTCCAGTACAGATGTATTTTGTTCAAAAACAGGGTTTTGCGGTAAATAACATATTCTGTCTGATTGATTCTTGATAATCTCTCCCCTGTCAGCATCCTCAATCTGTGCCGCAATTTTTAAAAGAGTTGATTTTCCTGTACCGTTAATTCCTACAATACCTATTTTATCGCCTTCATTTATATATAAAACAACATCACGCAAAAGAATCTTTTCACCAAAGCTTTTATTTATTTTATCTAATGTCAAAATCATTTTTACTTACCTTTCAATAAAGCAAATTATTATTTTTATTAAATATTCCTTTTATTTATCATATATATTTACATTTTAAATAAATTGAAAGGATATATATCTCCGGGAAGCGATATAAACTCCATATATTCCTTAGTCTTTGGATGCTTAAATCCGAATTTATATGACCAAAGTGCAATTTGTGTCCAGTCCTTTTTCTTGACAAAGACCTTGTTGTATTTATTGTCTCCCCATATAGGCATATGAGCATTAGACAGCTGCAGCCTAATCTGATGGTGTCTGCCTGTATAAAGCTTAATATTAACAAGAGAAAGCTCCTTGTATTCTTCGTCATATACAGTCTCTGCCACTGAATATTCAAGCTTTGCCGGTTTTCCAAGCTTATCCTCCGCAGTAGTTATCTTTGACATATTTATGGTTTTAAGCTTTTTAATATAATCCTCCAGTACTCCCCTGTCATGATCAGGCTTGCCGCAAACTACAGCCAGATATTCCTTCTGTGTTTGTCTTTGCTGTATCTGCTTTGACAGCTCCTTGTTTGCAAATTCACTTTTGGCAAACAAAATCACCCCTCCCACAGGTCTGTCAAGCCTGTGAACAAGTCCGAGATACGGCTTTTCCCCTTTTGGCTTTAAATATTCCGATGCTATCCCCATCAAATCCTCATCATTCGTTTTATCGCTCTGGGACGGTATCCCCTGAGGCTTCTCCAGGCACAGTATATGATTATCTTCAAATATTATTTTTAATGTCATTATATCTCCAAATGTTTTAAATTTATATTTTTTTAATTATATCAAATTATATCATAAGAGAAAATTGTTGTATATAAGAATTCAATATGAAAATCAGAACAAATAGGAATATATAATTATTGTATTTTGTCGATTTTTTTGGTTGTATATCAACATATAAAAAATCACCCTCCTAACATGAACAGAATCACTCTTAGGGTGATTGAATATAAAAATGCAATTATATAAACTATATATAGTTACTTATTAAAATTTTTTACTTGGAGGTAGAAATGAAAAAAGGGGTTTTATTATTAATTTTTGCGATGATTTTTACAATGATAGTTCCTGTTCAGGCGTCGGAAATTCCCCATGGACAATTGACGGATTTTCCCACATGTAATGATGGCTTCAACGGAAAATATGATGTATCTGTAAAAATCAAAGATACGTGGAACAAAATTGGCTCTCTGTATTTCGGTAAAAATCAGATTAAGCAGACAATCGATGTGGGAAGTTATATGTCATGGGGCAGCTTAACAATAAGGCTGACACAAAATGGCGGCGGTGCTGCTTTTCTGGATGCTGTTCTATTGGATGGTGCTTCTGCTTTAAAAGCAAACTACAGTGACGAAAAACTGCTGAAAAAACTGTCTAAAGAAGATTTAGACATCGCTCCGGTCAGTGCGGACGGTGTTGTACTAGAATTCGCAGAAGCTAAAAAGGGTATTTTAACTGTCATCGGGAGAATTGAAAATAAAGTGATAAGTAAAGAGCCTCTCCAATTCCCTGTTGAAAATAACTATAAAGCTAAAAATGAAATTGAAGATTTTTATAGTTATAAACTCGGAAGTAACTTTGGAACATTAAGCAGTGACGGCATATTGGATGAAGTGTCAGATATGGTGCCCTTTGTCAAAGAATACAGGATACCGGACTCCGGGCATCCTGCAGGAGATATTTATTTTTGGGTAATGAATGATAATAAAAATTTATATGTTACAATGGATACCACTCCCGACAATACTTTAGACATAGATAAAGACTATGCAAAGGTATATGTTAAAACCGATGACAACATCAAGGAATTCAAAGTATCATCATCTGATACGACTTGGGGAAAATCATCATTTACATATACAGACAAGGTTTCCTATGAGCATAAGGTGTATGAATTTGTGATACCATTGAGTGAAATAAATGTAATGTCAGACGATGAAATCAATATTGCTTTTGCTGCCTACGGTACAATGTCACTGGATTATAATTGTGACTCCCCTGCTTTAGCATATGATTCATACAACGAAGTATACCTCAGCGTTTTTGAGCATTTTTATAGCTATGGCAATGTTAATTATCAAAGCATTGTAGGTGAATTTGTAGATAAAAATGGCAACCCTATAAATTACAAATTTATAATACAGTCCCAAGAAATAAAAAACAATGAAGTCGGCGGAAATTTGTCGAACCCCAGTGTTGTGTTTAATTCTGATTCAAACAAATTTTTTGTAACCTGGATTGAACAACATACTAATACCGACTATTTTTGCGCTAAATTTATCGGTTATAATAACTATGAAAACACTGTACCGTTCATTGTTTCAACAGATGATCAATTATATCGCAAAATTGAAACACAGGATATTTCATATGACAGTGAAAAAAATGAATTTCTTGCAGTATGGTCAGAATCTAACACCGGTGATGCAATCAGTATTTACGGCTGTTTTATCGGCGGAGATGGTTCTAAAAAAGGTACCGGATTTAATATAAGCACTACAGACGAAGTATATAAAATAAATCCTTCTGTTGTTTACAGCAAAAGCCAAGAAGCTCATTTGGTTGCATGGCAGAATGGAGATAATATAGTGGCATGCGGTGTAAAATCACCGGAAAATCAACATGTTTCAAACATATGGATCATAGGAGAGGGGGAATATCCCGATGTTTCCTATAATAATTCAAGTCAGAGAATCTTTATTACATGGCAAAATAACGGTATTCTATATGGTCGATATTATGATTTAAATTCAAATGCAGGAACATATTTTTTAGATCCAAAGCCTGTAAGTGATTTATTGTCAATATCATCACAGCATGACGGAAATCAGGTTGCATATCCATCTGCATATTACAGTGGTTTCAGTAGTGATATGCTGTGTGTATGGAGTATGTTTAAGCCTGAGAGTGAGTGCTTTGCTGAATTATGCTATATTGATATTTATGCAGAGCCGGAGGGTTCTCCTTTTTTAACCGATACAGATATAGAAAATTGCGATAAGATTGATGTTTATAATTTACCTATCGCAATAAGCGGTGATAATGAAAATCAAAATCTCATTTCTTATATATTAGATGCCAATAATAATGTCGGCTACAGAATCATAGGCTATAAACCGCAAGAGCAAACACAAAAATCATGCATAAACCCGGATATTGCCTATGATACAGAAAATGAATTATATCTAAGTGTTTTTGAATACCGGGAATTAAATCTCGATGGAGAGATGCTATCATCACATATATACGGTGAGCTCGTTGATAAGGACGGATATGTTATCAGTTCTAAAATTCCGATATTTAACAGCAGTGAAGATAAATTTAATTATGAGCCTACAATAGCCTATGATAAAGCTAATAATAATTTCTTGGTTGTATGGTCATCAACAAATAATGAGTATCAAAACAGCTTAATGGCTGTCAAGGTAGCTATCAGTGATAATAATGAAGAAATTGAAGTTAATGTTGATAATCCTTTCCTTATCTCAGGCAATGAGTCAAACGAATTTGATTTAAACGAAGAGCAGCCTGATTTAGCTTACGGAACCAATGGTGAGTTTTTATTGGCTTGGAGGCAAACTACACAAGAAACATTTGAAATCTACGGCAGAATTGTGGATTCTGATAACAACCTTAACAATGACAACTTCCTTATTTCGCATAGTCCGTACAATCATATTAACCCAAGTGTTTGCTATAATCCTGCTGCTGATGCTTTTCTTGCAGCTTGGTCTTATTGGAGTGATGAGGCAGAAGTAATAGGCGCTCAATCAATTGATGCATCAGGAGCATTGACAGATAAGGGAGCTGTTAACATCGGCGGCAACTCATGCAATTTCCCAAATGTATCATTGGATAATATAAACAACAGATATTTTGTAACATGGCATGAATATGGTAATAGGAGCATGATTAAAGGTCAATACATCAGTCTTGATACTGAATTAGTACCATTAAAAGCTGCAAATGAATTGAATATTTCACCTAATGATACCCATTATGGGATTTATCCGGCTGCATATGGTGACGGGAAAACTAAAATGTTGTGTGCATGGTCTTCAACTCTTTTTGAAGATAATATATATAACCCAAGGCTTCAATATATTGACTGGGAAGGTAATAAAGTAGGAAATGCTTTTTACCCCGATGAATATAGCGATTTTTATACAACAGACAATTTAACGGCAAGTACACAAATAGCAATGAATGGGAATGATAACGGCAATGTGATTATAGCATACTATTATGAGCCTGAAACAATGAATTATTTCCATAAATCAAACTATGTAGATGAATATGTACTTGATATAGGCTACAAAGTGTTCGGTAAAACTGAAGTTGAAATTGAACCATACATTGAATTCTCAAATACTCCTTATGATGAAATAGTTGTCGGAGATACAATTCAAACTACAGTAAAATTATATGACAATGAATTCCCAAATGGTCATGAAATTACAGAGGATTTGTATTATTTTAGTGAAAATTCTCAAATAGCAGCAATAGACAATTCCGGTCTGATAAAAGGTATCAGTGAGGGAGAGACCTCAGTCACTGCCATTTATGATCCGTGGGCACAAGTCGACAGCGATGATATAAAATTCTCCGATGGAAAACTTTCAGTTAAGAATCCTGCTATTGTTAAGGTTAAAAATAAGCTTATGCCAACTTTAACATTTGATAAGGAATCATATAATGTACAAATTAACAAAAACACTTCTTTTAGTGTAAAATTGAAGAATTATGAAGGCGTAGGAGAGCAAGATGTTACCGGTACCGTAATTTATGAATTGGGAAATCCAGAAATCGCAAGCATCAGCACAAGCGGAGCTATTACGGGTTTGGCTGTGGGGACAACAACGGTAAGTGCAATTATGGCAGGCAGTGAAATCGAGCCGGCTGTTGCTCTGATAACAGTCAGTCCTGTTGCTTCGGTTACATCTAAGCCTGCCGAATCTCCGATTGGACAGATCCTTGTAGACAACAAGATTATTAAAAATATCTACAAGAGTGATGTAATTGCCAAAGACAACATATATACATTTACCGCCGATAAATCGGGCAAAAATGCCAAGCTGTGGCTTAACAGCAACTTCTATGGGGATTTAGCCGATGATTATCCCGGCAAAATTGTTAAATTTAAATGGAACAGCGGATCATATTCACTTCCTTTGAATTGTAAAGAAGTATTGAAGGAAATAGACAATTCTGCTGAAAAGGTAAGTATTATTATCGAAAATGTCAATGACAGCAAGATAATCAAAGCAGCTCAAAAATCAGCCGAAAATATGGGTTCTGAAATTATTTCAGATTTAATCGATTTTTCTGTAATAGTTGAAAAAAACAGAGAAAACAAAGAAATTCACAGTCTTGATTTTTATGCCGAAAGAACAATTAACAAGCCGGATAAAACTGATAAAGACATATCAACAGCAATGAAATTTATAGAAAATAAAGAATACCTAACCTTTGCTCCATCTGTATTCGACAACTCAGCTTGCACTATCAAATACAGAGGAAACGGTATATTTACAGTTGTTAAAAACTATCGCACCTTCAATGATATAAGTAATCATTGGGCCAGAAAAAATATTGAAAGGCTTGCTACGAGAAATATAGCCTTTGGCAGAGAAAATAATAATTTTACTCCTGATGATTTTATAACAAGAGCTGAATTTGCGGTTATGATAACGCGCGCTCTCGGTATTACAGAGGAAGAAGGCTCCGACGGCTTTTCGGATGTATCCGCCGAATGGTATGCAGAAGATATTAAAACCGCCTTTAAATCAAATTTGATAAGCGGTAAAAATGACGGCAAATTCCATCCGAATGAAAAAATTCAGCGCAAGGACATGGCTGTTATAATCGACAATGCACTTAAATTTGCCGGAATGAGCTTCAATGTTCCTGACATCGATTACGTTCTTGCCAATTTCAATGACAACAAATCTATTACCGACTATGCGAGAAATAGCATCGCTGTTTGCGCTGAAACAGGTATTATCAAGGGAAGGGATACAAACAACTTTGACCCTGATGATTTTGCATCACGAGCAGAAGCTTCGGCTATCATAGAAAGAATGCTTGCATATCTGAAATTTATTGACTAGTAAATATTAAATATTATTGAGGATATACTTAAATGACTTTTAAAATGTTAAGGTATATCCTCAATACCTTATTATCTCATACATTAAATACAGCGAAAGCAGTGTTTTTGTCCTCTCCTGCACTTTTCAATCTTTCTTCAAACATTAAGCAATGAATTGCTATATGTGGGTATATGATATCAATAAAGATTATGAATAAGTATCAAAATTAGGAACAATAAAATATATCTGAAAGTGCATTGAAATTTGCCTAAAGGAACTATTTTTTTAAAATAGTTTATAAATAATCGGAAAAAACGTTGAATTTTAATCGAAACTTGTTAAAAGTAAAATTTACTGATATTTATTAGTGTCTATGTATATATATGTCTATTATTAATTATTTTGTTGTCTAAATCAATATAAATAAACTGAATATTTGCTCGAATCACTCAGCATTATTTTTAACTTATCAATTAATATAGGTTCTATGATATGATATGATAAACGGAGAAGTTTTAGTTACTTACTTTTTAAATTTTTTAAACTAAATAAGAACAAGCTAATAAACCCTACTGAGCTTATTAAATATGGGGCTTTTAACCCAATGTTCTGAAAAGCTAATCCTCCTACAATTGGTCCAATAATGTTTCCTATGTTTGCAGCTGTTGTTAATTGTCCTATAGCAGATCCTTTTATTTCTTCAGCTATACCTTCAACAAAGATACCATTGATTGTTACGTCAAGCATTGTTAATGCAATACAATATACAGTCCAAATTACCGCGTACAGATATATGTTTCCTAAATATGGGATAACAAATAAGCTTACAGACAACATTAAAAGTGAAACTGTAGTTGCTTTATTAGCTCCTATCTTATCGCTTGTTGTTCCGATACGTGGAGAAGTGAATGCAATTATCACTGATGGTATAATAAATGCTAAAGCTATTTCTAACAAATCAGAATCAAATTTTGCTTGTAAATACAAGACAAAAATTGATAAAACTACACTCATGAATATTCTTGCAACAAGATTAAACAATACTAATTTAAACTTATCAGAGGGTAATAAAAATTTTGCAATATTATCTTCACTGTTATTATCGACTACTTTAGTTTCTTTTATGTTGATTAAAGAATAAACTAAAGCGATTGCTGCAGCTATTGAACAAGTAAAAAATAACTTAGCCCATCCGACAACCGTTTCAGTGTTGTACAAGAAAACAAAACATAATGCTATGCCAAATAACCCACCCTTTTCTGAGTAGCTGCTTAGTTTCCCGAAATTATGTGCATTATTTTTATCGTTCATATCAGCAATCATACTGTAAGTTGAAATACTAATGAAAACAGCTGCTATCGATTGTAATCCTCTCGCTAAATATATCAAAGGTAAAGTAGTAGATTTGTAGAAGATAAAATAAGAAAGCAAGTAAAATAATATTCCTAAAATAAATATAGGTTTTCTGCCTACCCTATCAGAAACATGCCCAATTATTAATCGAAATATTACAAGACCTAAAGAAAACACAGAAAAAAGTCCGGTTACTTGTATCGGAGTCAATCCAAGTCTAGTAGTAAATACCGGCAATAAAACATTCATTGCAGTTAATGGTAAGGATATTAATAATATCGGCAACGATATTTTTGTTAAAACATTTTTTTCAATAATCAATGTACCCCTCCTTAAATTTACTATTTTAACATATTATACTATGTAGGAGTTATTGTTGTAAATATTAATTAATTTTTAAATTCTTTTTTATAACGCAATCTATTAATGTTTCGGTCCAATGCTTTTTTCAGGATTTCGAGATTTTAATACATCTTATGTTAATGTACATGGAGTAAGGTTGAATTTCAATACATCTTATGTTAATGTTCATCTGCTTATTGTATCATTTAATTAAATAGACCAGGGGGATCATAACTTCTGCAAAATGCAGGCGACTTTTCAACATTTTTATTACTAATTAACAATTCATTACATACGGCATAACATACCCTACGTTGCCAATAGTAGTATATTTGACGCTTATGGATTAAAATTCAGATTTCAATACATCTAATGTTAATGTTCATCATATTATCTATTATAGCAATCGTATCTAAAAATGATATTTCAATACATCTAATGTTAATGTTCATCTCCCTCTTTCATAATAATTATCTGTTATACGTTGTCATTTCAATACATCTAATGTTAATGTTCATCCATTAGGAGTAGTAATTTTGTTAAAGGATGTGATTATTTCAATACATCTAATGTTAATGTTCATCCTACATCTTTCTTTATTTCTTTTGCCTGTTCTCTATTTCAATACATCTAATGTTAATGTTCATCACCGAATCCTGACATAAAATAGTCAACTACATATTGATTTCAATACATCTAATGTTAATGTTCATCAAAATGTTATAGAGATTCCCGACTTGTGCTGGAAATATTTCAATACATCTAATGTTAATGTTCATCAGAGAAGGAGTCAAAGTATTTGCGATAGATAATATGTATTTCAATACATCTAATGTTAATGTTCATCCGCTTCATATTCAAATGACGCAATCGATAAATTTTAATTTCAATACATCTAATGTTAATGTTCATCACGTTCGCACAACGACAACTGACACGCTATGCACATTTCAATACATCTAATGTTAATGTTCATCAATAGTGCCGGCTGTAACCGGCTTACTATTGCCTCATTTCAATACATCTAATGTTAATGTTCATCGTTTTGCTATGTAAAAATAAATTATGCTTTATCGTATTTCAATACATCTAATGTTAATGTTCATCGGAATAAATACAATATAATGCTGTCTAAACCACCAACATTTCAATACATCTAATGTTAATGTTCATCTAAAAGATGGACATTTAATAAGGAATATGATGCTTAATTTCAATACATCTAATGTTAATGTTCATCCTTATACGATATGATAAAGAGGGGTTATTCAAATTAATTTCAATACATCTAATGTTAATGTTCATCCCATTTTTTTACCATCCTTTTTTTAAAATTAAATATTTCAATACATCTAATGTTAATGTTCATCTTAATTAGTAAAATTAAACTATGGCTTTCCTATGAATTTCAATACATCTAATGTTAATGTTCATCACTCTCTGTACGAATTTCTTAATCTTTTTATCAACATTTCAATACATCTAATGTTAATGTTCATCCTGCATGGGTGAATGGTACCAGATTAAAAAAGGGATTTCAATACATCTAATGTTAATGTTCATCCCGGGGCAAGGCTGAAAAGCCTTTCCGCTCAACCATTTCAATACATCTAATGTTAATGTTCATCCTCTTGAATCGGCCCTACCCTTGGATCATCTTCCATAATTTCAATACATCTAATGTTAATGTTCATCCAATATCGCTCCATATTTTCATTAATATTTCAAGATTTCAATACATCTAATGTTAATGTTCATCGCGGAAGGATAACCGAAAAATTATATTAAATAAAAATCCATTTCAATACATCTAATGTTAATGTTCATACAAACAACACCCCTTTTAAACGATTTGTCTCTTTATTTCAATACATCTAATGTTAATGTTCATCTTTCCCGTATATTTCTGCAAGATTAATTGCATTTTAATTTCAATACATCTAATGTTAATGTTCATCTCTAACATTCCACCTGCGTTGTCAAAATTGAATTATTTCAATACATCTAATGTTAATGTTCATCCCTTTATAAAGAGAGCCTTGCAAATCAATAGGTTTTATTTCAATACATCTAATGTTAATGTTCATCAGCTTGCAGATATAACGCCTGTAACTTGTTCAATCGATTTCAATACATCTAATGTTAATGTTCATCCCCGGATTGGGAACCGACATACAGAAAGCCTGTGTAATTTCAATACATCTAATGTTAATGTTCATCTCATGTGTGCATTTATCGCCGCCGGTCTACTCCAATTTCAATACATCTAATGTTAATGTTCATAATGTATATTAACAAAAACAATTTCAATCCACACACCCGATTTCAATACATCTAATGTTAATGTTCATCGTTGAAATGTTAGTCTTAGTAAATCCTATTTTCCATTTCAATACATCTAATGTTAATGTTCATCTTCATCATCACTATATAGCTCATAAACCAAAAGATGATTTCAATACATCTAATGTTAATGTTCATCATAAATCAACTGCACCACGCAGTCCCCAGTTGCTTATTTCAATACATCTAATGTTAATGTTCATCAGGAGCTGGATGCAATCAGAGAACAAAAAAATTAATTTCAATACATCTAATGTTAATGTTCATCTGTGATGGGTTTTCCTTGCCTTATGTCGTAAAAATAATTTCAATACATCTAATGTTAATGTTCATCACAGGCTTTTCTGGTATAACCTCAATTATGTCAGGAATTTCAATACATCTAATGTTAATGTTCATCATAAGTATGATTTAATGCCTATAAAGGCATATCTAAAT
>DAIUCB010000041.1:0-14660 GCA_036846385.1 Bacillota bacterium
AACAATCCCTGAAAGCAACCGAAAATTCCCATAAGAGACATTGAAAAAGAAATGTATAACAGGTAAGTTATACCCTGATTTATAACCTCCATGTCATCCTTAGACTGCATGAAAAAATTAATAACTCTTTCTCTCTGCCATATGAGAAACAAGCATCCTGTTATTCCGATAACAGATGTGAGAAGTACTGATTTTTTAAAGCTGTCCGTTGCACGCTTCAGGTTATTGGCTCCAAAATTCTGACCTACTATGGATATTATTGCCGTGCTAATTCCCTGTGCCGGCTGGCTGATAAGTGATGTTATTCTGTTTACCATTCCATAGGCTGCCATAGTCGAGGTTCCGTAAGATACGATAAATGTATTTAAAAATATAAAACCTATAGCCGAGCCTGATTGACCGATAGCGGAAGGTATTGCTATTTTAAGACTTTTTTTAATAATCACCTTATTAAATTTAAAGTGTTTAAAGTCCGGCTGTATATGAGATTTTCCCTTCAGCAAAAATATTCCTCCGGCAATTGCAAGCAATGCCTTCGATATTATAGTTGCTATAGCTGCACCGCTCACTCCCATATTAAAATTAAACATTAACAATGGATCTAAAAACGCATTTAATACAGCACTTATTCCGCTTAATACTGTAGGAATCACTGAGTTCCCTTGTGAATTCATAATTGCATTAAAAATAAAAAAATAAAACATAAACGGCAAATCCAAAAAGGTAAGGCGAAGATATAAAGTTGCATAATACAGCATCTTTCCGTCAACACCCATCGCTCTTACGATTACTTTACTCAATAAAACCCCGAAAATCATCAGTAAAATTCCTAAAACAACCGATAACATAATTAATTGGCTGGCATATTTGTTTGCTTCCTCTTTTTCATTTCCGCCCAACAGTTGAGACAATATTGCAGTTCCTGCAATTGAAATGCCCATACCAATCGAAATAAACAAAAAATTCACCGGCCATACAAAGGTTGTTGCAGCAAACTCAACAGAACCGATTTTACTAATCCAAAAGGCATCTACAAGGTTATACAGAGTTTGTATAAAATTGTTGATAATTATTGGAAATGATAATAACAGAATTGCTTTGTAAATACTTCCATTTAAAATGGTGACTTGATTATTCTTTAAACTCATGTCAGTTCCCCTTTATGCTAATTTAACCTCAGTAAATATAATATAATTACAATTGTTTATTGTCAACACATAACCGGATTAAATTTTTAATAGTGAAATTTTTAATTTATTAGACAATATGGAAACTGATTATAATAAATTTAGTAATATGAAATTGCAAACTATCTTTGCAAAAAATAAAGCATTTATTTTAATGCTCTATTTTCTTTATTTTTATCAATTATTTTATGTTGAAAATCCCCCCTTCCTTACTTATTCATTTGTTTGATTGATTATTTTCCCCTCTTATATATATTAATGTATGTATCATAGAATTAAAAAAACTCTGAATGGGTCACCAAACAGAGTAGTTTGCAAAATATCTGCAGAAGTGGTAACCCGGCTGCCTTTGTTAAAATAACAGTAAGACCCGTGGCTTTGCGTCCACGGCTTTCGCCGTGTTTGCCTTTATCAGTATTTATTTAATTCATATAATATATTTTATCAAAAAAAATCATTACTGTCAATAATTAGAAATACGATATTTCGTCAATCAAATAATTTTTCAGCCAAACAATTAAAGTATTTTATTGTCAACATCTTATCCGGATTTATATTTTTTAAATGTTGACATTATAAGAAGCCTATACTGGTCGAATCAAAAGCCTTACAATAATCCATATTATGTGCTTATTATAAGGCTTTTAGATTTTTTCTATAAAAGATTAGTTCTTTACTTAACTAAATAATTAACCCAAATATAATAAACAAAACAAAAGATACACCTGCACTCAGCACAGCATAAGGAATTTGAGTTTTAAAATGGGAATATAAATCTGTGCCTGCTGACATTGATGACAAAATTGTTGTATCAGAAAGTGGCGAACAATGATCTCCGAATATTCCTCCCGAAATTACAGCACCAATCGTTAGCAATATATTAGAGTTCATAGAAACTGCCATCGGGATAGAAATCGGCATCATTATCGCAAATGTACCCCAACTGGTTCCTGTACTGAAGCCCATAATCGCTCCCATTAAAAATATAATAGCAGGTCCTACTGAACCATTTATTTTTCCTTCTACCAAGCTTGCTAAATATTTACCGGTTCCTAGTGTTGATATAGCATTACCGATTGTAAAGGCTAACACCAGTAACATAACAAGAGACAACATATTTCCTATTCCCTTATTAACAAATATACCAAATTGCTTATTTGTCATAATTTTTTGCTTTTTATAATATACAAACATAAAAGTCAGTGTAATTATGATTGAATAAAGTATGGAAGTAGTCCCATCACCCTTAGCAATATTGCCGTTACCTGTTAGTAATAATCCTATGAAGGTAACTACAATCAGTATTAATAACGGAATCAACATATTATTTTTGTTTGGCTTAATGTTATCTAGCTTTTCGTCTTCTGATAAATCATCCGACATTAAAGGTGTTACTCCATCGTCATATAACTTTCCTGTTAGCATTACCCTATCTTCTGCTTTTTTCATCGGTCCCCAATCTTTCCCGGTCACTATATAAAACAGAACAAATAATACAGCAACTAATGAATAAAATTGAAATGGCAGACTTTTAATCAAAAGCTCCATTGGATCTCCTGAAATAATTCCTGAAGCTATCTGCGTACCGATTAATCCCATAAGCATTGCTCCCCATGAGTTTAAAGGTATAATTGCGTTTATCGGTGCTGATGTAGAGTCGCAGATATAGGCAAGTTTTTCTCTCGATACCTTATATTTATCAGTGATTGGTCTGGTTACAACACCCGTAAACATAATGCTTAATAATCCGTCTATAAATATAATAATCCCTATTATATATCCAAGCAGCATCGCTTGTTTTTTGTTTTTTATTTTCTTATTTTGCTCAGTTAAATATTCAACAAAGCCCTCTACACCTCCTGATGCCGTAACTAAAATTACAAAAGCACCCATAAGAGATGTAAAAATAAATATTTTTAAATTACCCACATTTGCAACTACATTTAAAATTTCATCTATAGTAATTGTAATTGTGCTGAAAATATTCCACCCATTCATAATCAGATATCCTGTAAAAGCACCGAAAAGCAATGCCAATGTGACTCTTTTGAATACTATTGCTATCACCATAGCAATAATCGGTGGTATAAGACTCAAAATACCAAATTCCATATCCATTAACCTCCAATAGTAAAATAATTCATTTTTTTACACTTACTTAACGAATCAACCTCCTTATAAATTTTTCTAATTTAATTTAATTCATTTCACCTCCGAATACTGATTTCTATTTTTATTATATATATGGCATAAAAATTTAAAAACTAAGCATTAAAGTTTTTATTAATAATGAACATCCGAATCTTAATTATAAACATATCCTAAAACTGTCCAAATAACGAAGCAAACCCTCCTGTATGGATAAAACAAGCATTACCTTTAACCTGTTTATTTTTAATTAAATCAATCATTCCGGTCAACACTTTGCTGGTATATATATTTTCAACAAAAATACCTTCTTTTTGGGGAAAATCAAAGACTGTCCTTTCACTTTCCTTTGTATTGTGGCCCCAGCCATAACCTTTATAGCTATCTATAAGATTACATACCTCTTCCAACTTATAATCAAACGGAAGCTCAGTAATCTTTTCTATTTCTTTAATAATCCTGATGATATTTCTCCTAAGAATACTGTTTTCATACTCTACGCTGATAATATTTATATTAAATGGGCGACCTAAAACTGCATTTCCGTAAATTAATCCGGCAGCAACACCTCCATTTGCACCGGGAGCAAAAATTTCATCTATTTTAATATTTAGATCATTGCATTGTTTTTGCAATTCAATAATTGCATTTACATAACCCATTGCACCCAATCCTGTTGAAGCACCATTTTCAATTATATACGGAGATTTACCCTCATCAATAAGATTATCACTTAACTCTCCAACATATTTTCGTCTATCCTCTTCATTCACCTTCCCAATATAATGAGAAACAGAGCTGACTAATTCATCCAAAATGTTGTTGCCTTTTATCTCTGTTGGCTTATCACAATTATAAACACAAATACATTCTAGATTTATTTTCCTGCATACACATGATGTAACAGTACATAAATTTGATTGTTCAGGTCCCGAAACTAGTACAACATCACAGTTTTTATCGACAGCATCCTGCAATATGTACTCTAAACTGCGTATTTTATTTCCACCCGGTCCAATTCCGGTCAGGTCGTCTCTTTTTATATATATCTCTGAGAAATTAAGCTCTCTTTCAATGTTTTTCAACCTATGTAACGGAGTGGGTAAACATCCTATTTCCATTTTTTTTACCTTGTTGATTTTTTTAATATTAGTATCCATAATATGCCTGCCTTTGTAATTTATATATATAAACAAATATAGCAAATTATATACCAACTGGGAATTTTGCTAAAAAAATAAATATTGAAATCTCAAAGCTGTAAAAATAACCACTTTAAAAATATAATTTGCTATATATAATTTGCTATATTAAATTTCATGCAATTTAAAAAGCACAATGGGTTGAATATTTTAACTATTCAACCCATTGTGCTTTTTCGAATTTTTCTATCTATTAAATTGCAAGCTTGCATTCCAAAGTCGGTTATACACGTTCCGCCTCTGCCCTTTGATATATATATCATATCAAAAATAGATAAATCATTTAAGATTGTTCTTACCTCCTGCTCTGATAAAACAACTCCGCCCTTTGCAAGTAAACTGCAGATGCTTCTTCTTCCTAATCGGACCTCCGTATTAAAGGTTTCCTTGAGCAATCTCAAAACACAGTGATATTTATGCAAATTCATTTTATGTTTTTCTATAAAGCTCATAATTATAAATCTTTCTTTGTCGGATATTATACTTTCTTCAGGCAAATCATCATTTTCGATATAGCCAAGGACATCTTCTGCATCAACCAAGCTCTTATTGATATAAATCAAGCGCTCGACAAAATTACGAAGCTCTCTGACATTTCCATCCCACTTGCAGTTTTTAATTATTTCCATAGCTTTGTCTGTTATCTTAAAATTAGCCTCCATTTCCTTTTTAAAAGCTTCTATCAACAATGGTATATCCTCCTTTCTGCTGTACAAAGAAGGTATGTTTATCATAAGAACATTCAACCTATAATATAAATCCTGTCTGAATTTATTTTGTCTCACTAGCTCCTTGAGATTTTTATTTGATGCGGATATTATCCTTACATCTACATCTATTACCGTATCCCCGCCGATTCTTACAACTTGTTTTTCCTGAAGCACTCTCAATAGTCGGTTTTGAAGATTAGGATTCATTTCGCTTATTTCATCTAAAAACAAGGTACCCTTATGAGCCAATTCGAAATATCCAGTTTTGCCTCCCTTTTTCGCACCTGTGAATGCACCCTCTGCATAGCCAAACAATTCGCTCTCTAACAAATTTTCCGGAATAGATGCACAATTTATAGCTATAAATGGAAATTCCCTCCTGCAGGAGCTATTGTGTATTGACTGTGCAAATAATTCCTTGCCCGTTCCGCTTTGTCCGTATATAAGAATAGAAGAATTCGATAAAGCCATTTTCCCTGCTATTGCTTTAATTTCTTTTATTATTTGACTCTCTCCTATAATATCATCAAAATTATATCTGGCGACATGCCCTCTGGACATAATTTGCTTTCTTATCTTATATTGTTCTTTTTCTACATCAGTTAATTTTTTTATTAAAATAATGGATCCCTTTATATTAGTAGAATATTTAGCAGGATATGCAGATATTATTAAATACTGCTGCCCTATTAACATTACAACATCCTTAATTGCCTGATCTAAATTTTTATCCTTAAAATCAGGAATTAATTCATTAATGCTACAGCCTATAAAATTTGATTTTTCTATATTCAAGATTTTTTCGGCAGTTTTATTAATAAAATTAATAATGCCTGTTCCATTCAGACTGATTACACCTTCATCAAAAATTTGTAATACTAAATCCAGCTTTTTTTCTAGTAAATTTATTTGGTCAAACAACTCATTCAAACCTAAATCTCCGACAATTATACTGTCATAGTATGTCTGAAAATACGGAGTATGTAATATATGCGAAATATTTAGCTTTGCTGCAATGTCTGCAATTGTTTTCATAGATAATATTCTATCACCCAAATCTATTACATCACTAACACCGCAAGGCACAATTTCAGTTTCACCCGGGGTTATTGCTAAGCTGTAATCAGGTATTTCCTTCATATCAGGATAGACCGGAAACAATTCTATATTGTCAATGCCGTAATTATATATTATATTAATTGTACTTATCGCCATCTCTAGTGTTGAATTAACCAACATAGCCTTGGTGCCAAAAGGTATAGTTCTGAGTTTATCGACTGACTCCTTCATCAGTGTTAAATCCGCAATAATTATATCACTGTAATTTATTGCATATTTTTTTACATATTCATAAATTGAGTGAGTAGATGCCAGTATAATATCTGATGCAATGTTGTTTATTTTCCCATCCTCCATATCAAAGCATTCGACAATCAAATATTTATGAAACAGTTTTTTTAATATTCTGGCGTATAATTCACCAATTTTTTTTTCATAAGTTACTATAGTTAGCTTTTTATTCATAACCGCCTCCGCAAATTTCTTTTCTTGAAAAGATTATCGATGACTGAAATATATATTAACACATTTTGTTGAATATTGTAATATGAAATATTAAATTGAAATATATTTACACAAAAATAAAGCATCTTTTCAATGCTCTATTTTTTATTTTATACTTATTAATTAAGTTTAACAGATTATCTAATGTATTCCTCACATTTTACTTCTTATCCGACTTTGATACTTTACTAATACTAATACAACATTATGACGAAAAAATTCTGGTTAACTTAACTGTCCATGTTTTTCATAGCGAGTTATTTTTTCGATTTTATTTTTTTCATCCACAAATACAACATGAGGCTTATAATTTTTTGCTTCATTGTCCTCCATTAAGCAATAAGCCATTATAATGATTAAATCACCAACCTGAACACAGCGGGCAGCAGCTCCGTTCAGGCAAATCATTCCCGAACCTCTTTCTCCTGCTATGCAATAGGTTTCAAAACGGTTTCCGTTGTTAATATCAACAATTTGAACCTTTTCATATTCATAAATCCCGGCAGCATCAAGCAAATCCTCATCTACGGTTATACTTCCCACATAAGAAAGCTCTGCTTGAACAACTGTTGCACGGTGTATTTTGCTTTTTAACATATTCAGTATCATTATATAAATCTCCTAAGCTTCAAAAATAAAATTGTCAATTAAACGTGTTTTGCCGATAAACACAGCTGCGGCAACAAGGACAGAGCGATTTATTTCAGCTGTTTTTTTAAGTGATAATGCATCGACAACCTCAATATAATCTATTTTTGCCAATGGTTCTTTGTTGATGCAGTCAGTTATTGCATTAATAAGATTATGAGAGCTTCTTTCACCCTCATCCAGCAATTTACGTCCGACTCTTAATGAATGGCTGATTATCAATGCAGCTTGACGTTCCTTTTCATTTAAATAAGTATTTCGTGAGCTTTTCGCCAAGCCATCCTTTTCTCGAACAATAGGACAGCCTACAATTTCAATATCAATATTTAAATCTCTTACCATACGTTTAATAACAGCAAGCTGTTGAGCATCCTTTTGTCCAAAATAAGCTCTGTCACAATTGACAATATTAAACAGCTTACTGACTACAGTACATACACCGCGGAAATGACCGGGACGACTCCTTCCGCACAAACCTTCGGTAAGACCTGACATATCAACATAGGTGCAAAAATCATCCGAATACATTTCAGAATCTTCGGGATGAAAAATTAAAGCTGCTCCGGCAGCCTTGCAAATTGCAGCGTCACGATTTATATCACGGGGATAGCTGCTTAAATCCTCGGCAGGTCCAAATTGCATCGGATTTACAAATATACTCACAACAACCTTGTCGTTTTCACTGACCGCCTTATTTATCAGGCTTTGATGTCCTTCATGCAGATAACCCATAGTAGGGACAAAACCGATGCTTAAGCCCTCCTGCTTCCACTTTTTAACATAATGTCGAACATCCTTTACTGTTTTTACTATATCCATATGACTACTCTCCTAACCCGTTAAGCTTGTTTATTACCTCATCCGGTATTGCAAAGCTATGTTCAATCGTAGGAAATGCACCGTTTTGCACTTCATTGATAAAGCTCAAAAAGGCTTCCTTCATTTGCAATCCTATATCAGCATATCTCTTGACAAACTTAGGAGTAAAATCAGAAAACATCCCAAGCATATCCTGATATACCAACACCTGACCGTCGCATCCCTTTCCTGCTCCAATTCCGATTGTAGGAATAGAAATGCTTTTAGTAATAATTTCCGCAAGCTTCTCAGGTATACATTCCAATGTGACGGCAAATGCCCCTGCTTGTTCCACTGCCTTGGCAGCATCAATCAATCTTTGTGCCGCTTCCTCATCCTTGCCCTGTACCTTAAAGCCTCCAAAGGCATTCACCGATTGAGGAGTCAATCCGATATGAGCCATGACAGGAATAGAAGCATCAACAATAGATTTGATTTGAGGACAGACCTCAATGCCCCCCTCCAGCTTTACCGCATGTGCACGCCCTTCCTTGATAAGACGGCCTGCATTGCATACAGCATCATATACAGAGGTCTGATAAGACATAAAGGGCATGTCACCGACAATAAGAGCATTTTTTGCTCCCCTTGCTACAGCTCTTGTATGGTGCAGCATATCCTCCATAGTAACAGACAGAGTATCCTCATAGCCAAGCATAACCATCCCCAGAGAATCACCGACTAAAATAGCATTGACACCTGATTCGTCAATCAATTTAGCTGTTGAATAATCATAGGCAGTCAGCATAGTCAGTTTTTTATTTTCTTTTTTTGCATTTTTAAATGTAATAACAGTGTTTTTCATTATCCTTCTCCTCGTATCAGATTTTCTAATTCGCCATAATTTCTTGATGGGTTTTTCATTTTTGCAATTTCAATTAATTTCCCCGACAGCAAAGCATATATAGCCCTATCCTCATCATTTAAACATGCTAAATGATTTGCTACAGTTTCAACATCGCAGCGTTCAACAGGACCGGTCAATGATTGAACAATGCCACGATTAATAATGCTTTGAACATTCCCAAGCATTAAGGGAGCAAGAGCCATTCTTGCACTGTTTTCATCAAAGCCGCATTTCACAAGCATATCAACGCCTGTCTGAGCCAATGCAACCATAAAGTTGCTCACAAAAACAGCACTGCCGTGATAGACAGACTTATTTTCCGATGAAATAACCTGTACAGGATTTCCTAATTGCTTTAGCATCATCTCCATATGATGAAGACGGCCTTTTGAACCTTCTATTGTGAAAAAAGCACCTGAAATCTCTTTGTAGGAATTCAGCTTGTCGCTGAATGCAAAGAGCGGATGGATAGAGTAACCATACGATTGATGATTATCAATCTCTGAGAAAACTGCTGATGATAATGAACCACTACAGTGACATATTATTTTATTTTTAATAGACAGACCTCGAATGTAATCCCATACCTCACCTATTGCTCCGTCCGGAACGGTGAGAAAAAGAGTATCACTTGACTCCACAATACCTTCAATATCTCTGAAATACATTGAATTTGTAAATTCTGCTGCCTGAATGGCAGACTGAAGATTTTTACTGTAATATCCTGTGACATTTAAATCATGATCACAAAAATATTTACCTAGTGAAAAACCTACCTTTCCGGCTCCTATAAACCCAATTTTCATAATATCACCTCCCATATATAAAGAAGTGATGCTCCTTTGGTCCTATTCCAAAATGGATATACGCCGTTTAAAAAAATAAAATAATCAAAAGTGCAGTTTCTTAAAGAATACCACCCGATGTAATATACCACACCTGATACAAATTGTAAAGAAAATAATAAAATATGGTTGTCACAGCTGTCACACAATTTCTTTACTTCAACAAGCAAGTCTGCTATAATTTAGCTGGTTATAACTAATAATATAAATTAATAAGACAGTAAACTGATTGATATAAAAACTACAGAAGGAAGTGAAAATATGCTAAAAGGAAAAACAGTTCTAATAGGCATCACAGGAAGCATTGCTGCCTATAAAATTGCAGGACTCGTAAGTTTATTGATAAAACAGCATTGTAATGTTCATGTGCTGATGACAAAAAATGCTACCAATTTTATCAATCCGATTACCTTTGAAACCTTAACAAACAACAAATGTCAGGTTGATACCTTCGACAGAAATTTTCAATTTAATGTCTCTCATATATCCTTGGCAAAAAAGGCTGATTTAATGATGATTGCACCTGCATCGGCAAATATTATCTCTAAGCTGGCTTACGGTATGGCAGATGATATGCTGTCAACAACAGCCTTATCATGTACCTGCAAAAAAATAATAGCTCCCGCAATGAATACTAATATGTACCGCAATCCAATAGTGCAAAACAATATACAAATGCTGAAAAATTATGGTTTTACAGTTATTGCTCCCGACACGGGAATGCTGGCATGCGGCGATATAGGTGAAGGCAAAATGGCTAATGAAGATGTGTTGATGGAATATATCCTGGCAGAGGCTGCATACGAAAAGGATATGAAGAACCTGAAGGTGCTTGTAACAGCCGGACCTACCCGGGAAGCAATTGACCCTGTCCGATTCATAACCAATCATTCATCGGGTAAAATGGGATATTCAATAGCTAAAACAGCCATGCTCAGAGGTGCAGATGTAACGTTGGTAACGGGTACAACCTCCCTTACGCCTCCGCCCTTTGTCGAGGTGATTAATGCGGTAAGTGCCGAAGATATGTATAATGCAGTTATTGACAGGATAAAGGAACAGGATATCATTATAAAATCAGCAGCAGTTGCCGATTATCGTCCTGCAAAGGTCAGTGAAGAAAAAATCAAAAAGTCTGATTCTGATATGAGCATTAATCTTGAGAAAACAAAGGATATTTTAAAGGAAATCGGACAAATAAGACAAAAGCATCAATATATATGCGGATTTTCGATGGAAACTCAAAATATGCTTGAAAATTCAAGAGCAAAGCTGATAAATAAAAATATCGATATGATTGTTGCAAACAATCTGAAGGAACCGGGTGCAGGCTTTAGTACAGATACAAACAAGGTTACAATAATCACAAGAGATAAAGAAATTGAACTCGATTTAATGTCAAAGAATGATGTTGCGGATAAATTATTGACATTGATTATGACAGAAAAAACAAAAATACGCTAAAAACTATGCATGAAAGAAATTTGGCTCGGAAAAAGCTTATCAAATTGCTTTAAAGACAGCTTATATATTCATGACTTAATTAAACTCAAAACAAAAACAGCTTATTACAGTAATGTTTTTGTTTTTTTATTCCGCAATATTCTTTTATATACCGATGAATGAACAGTCTTAAATAACGTCCGAAACAACTTAGCTGTACTGAAATCCAATCTTAATATAAAATTTATATTTTTTACTCTATTCTTAACACTGCATTAATAGATTTTCTGTTAGTATTTACTAATACCAACATTGATTGTGTAATTTTTATGCACAAAATAAATTTAAAATCGAGAGTGAGAATATATGTATATAATAATAATTGGCTGCGGAAGGTTAGGCAGCAACTTAGCCCGACAATTGTCAGATGATGGTAACGATATTTGTATTATAGACCGTGACAACGATAAATTGAATGTTCTTGGAAGCGGCTTCAATGGTAAGCGAATAAAAGGAATTGAATTTGACAGTGATATCCTGACAGAGGCAGGAATAAATCAAGCAGATTCCCTTTTGGCAGTTACATCAGATGATATTATAAATATTACTGTATCTTTAATATCAGAAAAGATATATCATGTTCCGAATGTCATTGCAAGAGTTAATGTTCCTGAAAAAAAATATATTTATGATACATTAGAAATTAAAACCATTAATACTATTGATTTAGGAATTAATATACTAAAAAGAATGATTGACGTCGATAATTTGAATATTATCTCTGATATTGACAATGATTATGAAATTGTTGATTTTCTTGTAAGCAAAGAAAAACCGGCTACCGTAGAATATATTGAAAATCATTATTCCTGCATAATTTCCGGGGTAATAAAGGATGGTATCACAATTCTTCCAAAAAAGGATTATGTAATTCATAACGGCGACAGAATAATTTGTACTTTGCAAAAAAATCAAGACAGAAGGCTTTTTAACTCATATACAAAGGGGATATTGCTATGAGAACAATAATTATCGGAGGAGGAAAGGTTGGTTACAATCTTTTCAAAACATTAAAAGAAAAAAATTACGATGCTATTATTATTGAAAGAGACAAGAATACATGTATAAAGCTGGCTGAGGATATCAGTGCAGATGTAATATGGGGAGATGGAACTAATTTAGATGTTTTAAAGGATTCAAATATTGCGGATGCAGAAATTGTAGCAGCAGTTACAGGAACAGATGAAGAAAACCTTGTAATATGCCAGATTGCAAAGAAAAGCTTTAATATAGGTAAAACAATAGCTCGCGTAAATAATCCAAAGAATATTCAAATGTTTAAAACACTTGGTATAGATAAAATAGTATGCAGTACTGAGGTCATTGCAAATTTAATTCAATATGAATTAAAAAGAAGTAATTATAGAATTATCAGTACATTTGAACGAGGTTTAATGATTCTTGCGGAAATAGCAATAGAAAAAAACTATTTGTGGTGCGATAAGATTGTTAAGGACCTGATTTTACCTGAAGAATGCGTAATCGCTTCAATTTTAAGGGATGATAAAATAATATATCCTAAAGGTAATACTAAAATTATAAACCATGACAAGGTTTTAGTTGTAACTAATAATGCATCTTTAACTCAAATAATTGAAGGAATGCAAAATGGAGGACGTATAAATGCAGAATAAAAAAAATGAGCTAAAAGGAATTGCAAATGAGTTAATAACAGTTATTCTCTATGTAGCCTTAACATATATCATTGCATTATTAATAATGAGGTGATATGATGGTTAACTTTAACAACAGAAACAACAGTATAGAAATTATATGTTATTATACAGGATATATTGTTCTTATAGTAACAGCCTTGATGCTAATACCGATAATCACATCAATATTATTCATGGAATTAAATCCAATGATAGATTTTATAACTGCCATGGCTATATCGTCAATTGTAGGTCTCTCGCTGACAATGTTTGGTTCGAGAATCACAGATAAAAAATCAAATATACAATGGAAGCATGGTTTTGTTGTTGCTTCTTTGTCGTGGATTATTCTGACGATTTTGTGTGCTGTACCATATTATTTAAGCGGCAATACAAAATCATTTTTAGACGCAGCCTTCGATGTAATGAGCGGGTTTACCACTACAGGCTTAGTTCTTACACAGGATTTAGACCATTTGTCCAATGGACTTAATATGTGGAGACACATGTTGACATTTATAGGCGGCCAGGGAATGATTGTTTTAGCACTTTCATTGCTGGTCAAGGAAACCGGAGGAGCATATAAATTCTATGTAGGTGAAGGAAAGGATATTGAACTGGTTCCAAATGTCAAAGGTACTGCAAGACAAATTTGGAAAATAAGCATGGTTTATCTGATAATCGGAACTTCAGCATTATGGATTAATGGAATCTTAATTGGATTAAATCCAATATCAGCATTTTTACATGCACTTTATATTTTTGAATCAACATGGAGTACCGGAGGCTTTGCTCCGATGTCACAAAATATTATGTATTATCACAGCGCCTCATATGAGATAATAGCAACGATTATTCTTATACTTGGCTCTCTGAATTTTGGATTGCACTATGCAATATGGAAGGGACATCGCAAGGAAATATATAGAAATATTGAAACACAAAGCTTTTTCCTCACTTCAACAATCGCATGTATACTTGTATTGATCGGGTTAGAAAAATTAAATATATATCCCAATGCAATATCAGGTTTTAGAAGAGCTGTATTTAATGTAATATCTGCACATACAACAACAGGCTTATCAAATATTTATGCAAGGCAGTTTGCTCTGGAATGGGGAGATTTCGGTATTGCAATAATGGTCATTGTTATGATGATTGGCGGTTCTGCCTGCTCTACTGCCGGAGGCTTTAAAAATTTGAGAGTTGGTATCGTATTTAAAGGCTTGGTAACAGATGTTAAAAAGCTACTTTCCTCAGAGCGTAACATGAAGGTATACAAGTATCATCATATTAAAGACTATATTTTAGATGATGGAATCATAAAGTCATCGGCAGTAATAATATGCTGTTACATGGTAACCTTTACCATAGGCACACTGCTGGGTGCATATTATGGATACCCTATTTCAAGTGCAGCATTTGAATCAGCATCAATAACAGGTAATGTCGGTCTGTCAATAGGTGTAACTGCTCCCTCAATGCCTGCAATTT
>DAIUCB010000042.1:0-14655 GCA_036846385.1 Bacillota bacterium
TTTACATTCGTATGCGCAGATGCATCTGATACACCTTTTGATGATGAAACCTTCGATACGATTATAATGAATGATGCTATGGAGCATGTAGATGAACCGGAAGAGGTATTAAAGGAGTGCTACAGAATTCTTAAAAAGGACGGAAAGCTATATTTGAATTTTCCTCCGTATAATCACCCTTATGGCGCACATTTAAGTGATGCCATCGCAATGCCATGGGTTCATGTGTTTTATAGCGAAAAGACATTGATAGAAGCATACAAGGAATTAGTAAAGGATTTGCCCGACGGTAAAGAAAGAATTGATTTCAGAATCAATAAAAGACCGGACGGTACAGAATATTTTTCCTATATTAACAAGATGACAATCAAAAGATTTCAAAAAATCATGAGAAACAGCAGCTTTAAATTAGAGTATTACAAGGAAGAGCCTTTGAGAAATATATTCAGATACCCTTCAAAACTGCCGTTTTTTAAAGAATTTTTAGTAAAAATGGTTGTATGTGTTTTGATAAAATAAGAAGGGTTCAATGACGAAATCAAAGATAACTGTTCGAATGAGACATTGATATTTTTACATAAAAAAATGCAGTATTGTATTTAATCTGCATTTTTTTAATACCGGGAAGCTACATAAAGGATGATAGCAGGGCTGAGCTTCAAATCGGCTTTGTTATATCATACTAGTTCAATAAATTAAGAACGCTGCTCATATAATTTTCAAAATTGGTTGTTAGTATATAATTTAATATTAATACTTCATCTATATGATTATCCTTTACTAATGATGTCAAGCTTTCCTTGTAGTGCCTCGGGTCAATCACATATATTTCACTGTAATGAGGCAGTAAAAAAGGAATAAATGCATTTCCGTAGGAATCCTTTATGACCATAATTTTTTTGTCTGATTTTGAATTGGTCTTGATTATTCCTAGAGGGAAATCTCCTCCTAAAAAAACACCGTATTTTTGAGGCTTATCAATATATGTTTTGCTTATTACAGCACCGGTGTAGGATTTTTTATCACCGGTTTCCTTATCGTAGAAAAACACCTCCAAGCTGCTTTTTACAGGCGGATTATAAAATATTACGTTGTCCGGATTATTGTTTACCGTATCCGAAGGATTCACGGTAGATATATGACCTAAAAATCCCGGAGCTTCACCCTTAGTGTAATTATTTAACGGTACGGGAGTCAGACCGGCAGCTTTGGCAAACCCGGTATATCCGTAGTAGGCTCCGAGTGCTGTCCAGTGGTGATCTGTTCTGAAATATACATACTCGTCAATGTGCTCCTGAATCGGATGGTATGCATCCACAGCTGTTACCTTATCAGATAAATTGCTTTTTACATAGCTTATGCTGTCAATTTGAGAATCAGACAGTTCCTTATATTTTTTTTCTTTTAAAAACTCTATCTGAATAGGGGCAAGAAGGGAGTATACCTTTACTTCACTGCCCATTTTATCGGAAACGGTATTGACCATATCAGCGTATAGCTTGCTTTTATCCTGATTAAATTTATATATTTCCATTACTTTATCATTGAGCATTAATAAATTGCCCTTTGTATTTGTATTATCTTTGTTGTTATCTGATGTATCACCGCCTGCATTTTGTCCCTTAAAATCAACCAGTGCTACCTCTTGAGCTCTTTTAATTCCCTTGAGAGACGATAAAAATTTACTTGATGCAACCAGACTTTCTCTGTTAAGAAAATGATCGGCAAAATAGTTTTCAAAATCTACCGAGAATTTGCCGGATAATATTGTGTCAAGTGAAATCTCAGGCTTCTTTGCAAGCGCTCTGTTTTCTACTGCCGAAACCTCTTTGTTCTTCGGGGACAGCATATTCAAAACTGATATACTGAATATTATCATAAAAAATATAAATATGTTAATTTTGTATTTCATTTTTCCCTCCGTTAAAACCTGAAGTATAAAAACGGGTTGTAGGTTTGACCAACCAGCATTATTGTAGCGATTACTAAAACTGTCGCGTTAAAGAATGCTTGAAGAATATATATATGGGGTTCCTTCACCTTTGCGTGTTCACCGATTTTTTGACAGATGATTTTAAAAATCGGGGTAGATGACAATGCTGCAATAATCAAAAATACTACATTATTAAAAAATTCCACCTCAAATTTGATATTATAAATTGGATTTCCATTCAATCCAAACAATATTTTAATGAATTTTAACCCTTGAGCTAAATCTAAAAAGTAGAAAAATACCCATCCTACAGTAACTATTAACAATAAATATATATGTGATAAAAATGAGGGCAGCTTATTAATCAAACCCGAAAGGAATTTTCTTTCCAATAATAAAAATATACCGTAATATAAACCCCATAAAATGAAATTATAGCTGGCTCCATGCCAGAAGCCTGTTAAAATCCATACAATTAAAAGGTTCCTCACAAAATTCTTTCTGTTTCCGCCTAAGGGAATATATACATAGTCTCTGAAAAAGCTGCTGAGAGAGATATGCCATCTTCTCCAGAAATCCTGTACACTTTTTGCTATGTAAGGATAATTAAAGTTTTCCTTGTAGGTGAAGCCGAATATTCTGCCCAGACCAATTGCCATATCGGAATATCCTGAAAAGTCAAAATATATTTGTAGAGTGTACATAATGATGCCCAGCCATGCTCCAAGAACAGACAGCTCTGAAAAGTTGCTCCCGAGAATTGCGGTTGCAGTCTGACCTGCGGTATTTGCAATTAAAACCTTTTTCAGAAGACCTATTATAAATCTGTTTATACCGTAGCTCATGCCCTGTATAGTAATAACTCTGTTATCTATTTCATTTTCAATATCCTTATACCGAACAATCGGTCCGGCTATGAGCTGGTGATATAATGACATATATAAAAGTAGCTTGTAAAATTTCTTTTGAGCGGGAACATCCTGCCTGTATACATCAACAACATAGGAAATGATTTGAAAGGTATAAAAGGATATTCCTATAGGCAGTCCTATTTTACTGAAGCCTATATTTGTATTTAATATAAAATTCAGATTATCAACAAAAAAATTATAATATTTAAAAAATCCCAAAAGAGAGAGGTCAACAACTACAGCCGCAACCAAAGATAGCTTGCTTTTTACGGTGCCTCTGTATTTATCAACTAATAATGCAAAAAAATAATTTATTAATCCGCTGAACAGCATTACAGAAATGAAAAACGGTTCACCCCAAGCATAAAAAAATAAAGAAAAGCCCAAAAGCACAATATTCCTGTAGGTATTATTTTTAATTATAAAATATAAAACTATATTTACAGGAAAAAATATATATAAAAAAACCAAGCTGGAAAATACCATTTAAACCTCCGATATAATAATACTTTTGCCTATCGTAGTATAACATTTATAAATAGAGTATGCAAGAAAAATGTCCAACCCTAAACAGGCAGCATTAAGTAAAAATAATGGATTATAAAATATTGATTTTATGTGATTAATATGATATTGTTTATTTGTAGATTAATAATAAATACTATATATATTATTAGTAACAGAAGAAAAAGGAGCGCTAAATGAAACTTAATAAAATTGATAAAATAGTACTTTTGTTAATTTGTATATCACTGAGTGTAGGTATTATTACAATTTATCAACGTGTTGCTATTGAAAAACAATACAAAACTGCTGAAATTGTTCTTGATTATTCTGAAATGGCAAAGCTGTCCGAAAGCTCGGAAAAGGACTTAAGGTATTGGCTGGAAAGCTTTAAGAGCTATGGGGCGCAATCAGTTGCTTTGCAGGAGGAAACGATTAATTTACTTATTGCAAGCGGTCATTCTTTGAGGGCGGAGATTGTAACGGAGCTTATAAAGGCTTATAATTGGGAAAATAATTATAGTGAAAAAATAGTATCGGAAATCAAAAACGGTAATATAGATTCATCTGATGCGATAATAACTACAAAGGATAAAGAACTTTACGAGTATATAGCTGCCGGGCTGAAGGAAAGATATTCAGACACATTATACAGTACATATAATTATGGAGAGGATTATTACATAGTTTTACATGGAACGATGGATGATATGTATTACGGTAGCATAGAAAAAGTAACTAACTATCAGGGCAAGGGTGTTATAGAACGCAAAAAAGTAGTAGATTACAGATTGTTCAATATCGGCATAGGCTATGATGAAAATAAAATCACAGAGATTAAAAAAGCAGGACTTGATGTAATATTGAGACCTATTAATTATCCTGCGGACAATGAAAAGCTTGCCGAGGTATATAAGCTGTCAAATGAAAAATATAACCTGATACCCAGATTGTATTTTGTTCACGGAAAAGATGTATTGGGATATCCTAAAAATGAAGATAAATTGCTGGAATATGTCAAGGAAAAAAATATAATACCGGTATTAGTTGAAAATGCCAATCAAAGAGAGCATCTGGAGCAGGATGGCTTGAATCAGCTTGTTGAAAAATCAGGCTATAATTCTTTGAGAGCCTTTACGATGTGGGATTATGTGAGAGACAGATATAAATATTATAACTATCCCGGTGCAGAAGAAATAGAAAATACTATGTTCAGAGCAATTTCCGAAAGGAATGTCAGAGCAATATATTTTAAACCGTTCTTTATGGATGAAAGAGGAAATAATTATTTAACTGATGAAGATGAGTATGAAAGAACGTTTAAGAGTTTAAAAAGCAGACTTGAAGAGCATAATATCATAATAGGCAAAGCGGAAGCAATGAAGGAATTTCATGTGGGCGGAAAGAGATTGTCTGCTTTGTGCCTTGGAATTTCACTGGCATCGGTTTTACTTTTCATTAAAATGTTTAATATTAAAAATAAATATGCGAATATACTTTATTTGTTTGCCGCATTTGGTGCATTCGTTCCTCTTGTAGCGAGAAATATTGCAGAAAAGGGTTTTTCTTTAGTTGCGGCAATAGCTTTTTCTGGACTTGCAATATATTATTTTATGATAAAAATTAAAGAAATCCTGATATCGACGAAAAAATTAAGCAATATTCAATTAATTGTAAAATCAACATTTATACTTACAGGAAGTGTTATTATTGCGTTAGCAGGTGCTGTATTTGTGGATGCAATGCTGGCTGATATAAAATATATGCTTGAAATGGATATTTTCAGAGGAGTAAAGGCTGCGCAGCTTTTGCCTTTTGCAGTGTTTTTAGTAATTTATCTTGTATATTTTATGAACAAGAAGGATGACGGAGCTGTAAAAAATATTGTAAATACATCATTAGAAATATTAAACAAAGACATCAAAATCTATTATGCTATATTGGCAGGTGTAGTAGGGATTGTCGGATATATATATATTTCCAGAACAGGACATGAAACTAATCTTCAGCCGTCTAATATAGAAATGATTTTAAGAAACCTTATGGAAAATGTACTGCTTGCAAGACCAAGAACAAAGGAATTTTTAATTGCATTTCCGGCTGTATTTGCTGCAGTATTTGCCGCAAATAAAAAATCTGAAGCTTTTACCTGTTTGTTTATGCTAACATCTGCAATAGGTACTTCATCAGTAATCAATACCTTTTCTCATATCAGAACGCCTATTTATTTATCCTTTACAAGGACAATTTTAGGCTTGCTTATGGGAATTGCATTAGGCTGTATTTTAATATATTTACTTAACCTTATTTACGGATTATATATAAAAATACAGGAGAGATTGAAGTGAAAAATATTTTATTGGCAGGCTATTACGGTTTTGGTAATCTGGGAGATGAAGCAATACTGGAAATGGTTTTAAAGCAGCTGATGCAAATAACAGACAGAAAAAACATTACGGTGTTGTCCGGAAATAAAAAAGAAACTTCAGAAAAATATAATGTTAATACAATAGACAGGTACAATATTTTATCTGTGTTGAAAAGATTAACAGGCTCCGATGCTCTGGTGTTCGGCGGAGGAAGCTTGCTGCAGGATGTAACAAGCAAAAGAAGCATTTATTATTATTTATTTCTTATCAGGCTGGCACATCTCATGGGAAATAAGGTTATAATGCTAAGTCAGGGTATTGGTCCTCTTCTTAACGAAAAAAGCAGGAGAGCTACCAGTAAAACCTTGAATCTGGTAGATTATATAACAGTCAGAGATAAGCAATCCAAGGATTTTTTGGAGCAATTAGGCATACAGGAAAATAAGATTTTTCTTTCGGCAGACCCTGTTATAAATTTTAATTCTGAAGAAAAAACAATTGAAAAATCGGATAATAATAAAAAGGTATGTTTTTCAATAAGGAACTGGAAAAATGCAAATGTAAGTGATAAAATCAGCAATATTGCATGTAAACTCATAGAAAACAACATAGAGTGTCACTTTATTCCGTTCTATTACAATGAAGATTTGGAGCTTGTAGCACAAATTGAAAAAAAAGTCGGAGATAAAGCAGTATTTTATAAGAATAGGTTATCGACTAATGAAGCATATGATATTATTAAAGATATGAATTTATTAGTTGGTGTCAGACTTCATTCATTGATATTTGCAGCTGCTGCTGACGTACCATTTGTAGCAATATCCTATGACCATAAGGTTGATCATTTTGTAGAAAGCGTAAATATGAATGTTGCATGCAGCATTGAAGATTTAGACGCAGAGCTTTTGTATAATGAAATAATCAAGAAGCTTGAAAATGAAAATGCAGAAAGAGATAAATTATCAAAAAGCGTTAAAAAACTGAGAGATACTGTAAATGTAAACTATAAAATTCTAAAAGAAATTTAATTGGAGTTTATTATGGATAAAATAAGCATAATGGATGTAAGAATCAATAATGTGACTATGGAAGAGGTTTTGTCTGCAATAGAGGATAAGATAAAAAATAAAGAAAAGTATATAATTTATACACCAAATACTGAAATTATTATGATGTGTCAGAAGGATGAAGAATTTTTGAAATATATGAATCAATCAGATATAAATATTCCTGACGGTATCGGGTTGATATATGCGGCAAAAATTAAGAAGCTTCCGTTAAAGGAAAAAGTTGCAGGATATGACTTATCCGTTAATATGCTTAAACTGGCAGATAAAAAAGGACTGAAGCTTTACGCTGTAGGCGGAAAGCCGGGTGTGGCAGAGGCTGCTATGAATAAGGTGCATGAAGAATATCCTAATATTAATATAGTCGGATATCATCACGGCTACTTCAAGGGCGCACATTTAGGCAAGGGCGGAGACGACGAGGAATTACGGGTAATAGAAGAAATAAATGCAGCAGAACCTGATATATTGTTTGTAGGTTTTGGGGCTAAAAAACAAGAACAATGGATAAAATATAATAAGGATAAGCTTAATGCAAAAATCCTAATCGGTAACGGCGGTACGATAGATGGTCTGGCGGGGAATGTTAAAAGAGCTCCTGTTATATTTATAAGGCTTGGACTTGAATGGCTGTACAGATTGATTAAAGAGCCTTCAAGGATAAACAGACAAATAGTGTTGCCGATTTTTATGATTAAGGTAATATTTGGCGGAAAGGAAGTTGTAAAACTCATTGAGTAGTAAATATCGTTTTGGTAGTTTTTAATTTGATAATGGAGGTATAAAATGAAATTATTTATTGATACTGCAAATGTTAATGAAATTAAAAAAGCAAATGATATGGGCGTTATATGCGGTGTTACTACAAACCCATCATTAATAGCCAAGGAAGGCAGAATATTTGAAGATGTTGTCAGAGAGATAGCCTCAATAGTAAACGGGCCGATCAGTGCAGAGGTAATAAGCCTTGACACTCAAGGAATGGTTAAAGAAGCGGCAGAGCTGTCAAAGCTGCATAAAAATATTGTAATTAAAATACCGATGACAGCTGAAGGCTTAAAGGCAGTAAAAATATTACACAATGAGGACATAAAAACAAATGTTACATTGGTTTTTTCGGCAGGGCAGGCACTTTTGGCAGCTAAGGCAGGAGCATCCTATGTAAGCCCCTTTGTAGGGAGACTTGACGACATAAGTATGGATGGAATAGGCTTAATATCAGAAATAGTGGAAATATTTAAAAATTATAATATTGATACGGAAATAATAGCTGCAAGCATCAGACATCCTATGCATGTAACAGAAGCGGCAAGGCTTGGCTGTCATATAGCAACAGTACCCTATAAGGTAATTGAACAAATGACTAAGCACCCTTTGACAGACAAAGGTATTGAGCAGTTTTTGAAGGATTGGGAAACAGTACCAAAGAAATGATAGCAGGATTAGATTATTGTCCGATCAATAGCATATGGAGGAATTAAATGAATTACGAAAATTTAACGCTCATTGCAAACAAAATGAGAAAAAACATATTGAAAATGATACATTCAGCTAACTCTGGTCATCCGGGAGGCTCCCTGTCATCAGTTGAAATAGTAACATACCTTTATTTTAAAGAAATGAATATAGAAAGTCCGACTGATGAAAACAGAGATAAATTCATATTATCAAAGGGTCACGGAGCTCCCGTCCTTTATTCCGTTTTAATGGAAAAGGGCTTTATAAGCAAGGAACTGATGAGCACATTAAGACAAATTGATTCAAAGCTGCAAGGACACCCGGATATGAAAAAACTGCCCGGAGTCGAGGCTTCAACAGGCTCCTTAGGTCAAGGTCTTTCTATAGCAAACGGAATAGCACTTGCAAACAAGCTTGACAATAAAAAAAGCAGGGTTTTTGCTCTTCTGGGAGACGGAGAGGTTCAGGAGGGTATGGTATGGGAGGCAGCAATGCTTGCAGCTCATTATAATCTGGATAATTTAACGGCGATACTCGATCATAACGGATTGCAGATTGACGGCAGAAATGATGATGTAATGAAGGTAGAGCCTCTGGACAAAAAATGGGAATCCTTCGGCTGGCATGTAATAAAGGCAGACGGGCATGATTTTAAATCACTTGAAAATGCATTTGAGGAAAGAAAAAAAATAACAGGTCGGCCGGCAATAATTATTGCCGAAACAATAAAGGGCAAGGGTGTGTCCTTTATGGAGGATAAATCAGGCTGGCACGGAAAAGCACCTAATGATGAAGAATTGGCAACAGCACTAAATGAACTGGGAGGTGACGAATAATGGCTAAAAAAGCAACGAGAGAAGCCTATGGCGAGGCTTTGAAAAAACTTGCGGCAAATAACGGGGATGTAGTTGTTTTAGATGCCGATTTATCGGGATCAACAAAAACATCGGAATTTAAAAAGGTATGCCCCGAGAGATTTTTTAATGTAGGTATAGCAGAGCAAAACTTGATAGGCACGGCGGCAGGTATGGCAATAGCAGGCAAAATACCATTTGCGAGCACCTTTGCAATGTTTGCGGCAGGCAGAGCCTTTGAGATAATAAGAAATACCGTAGCTTACCCGAAACTGAATGTTAAAATTGCAGCAACCCATGCAGGCTTAACCGTAGGAGAGGATGGCGCTTCGCATCAGGCAATCGAGGATTTAAGCTTGATGAGAAGTATCCCAAATATGACTGTTATTAATCCGGCAGACAGTATTGAGGCTGAACAGGCTGTATTAAAAGCAGCCGAATATATCGGTCCTGTTTATATAAGATTGGGCAGAGCTGCAGTAGAGGATATTTATGATGAAAATTATAAATTCGAAATAGGAAAAGGCGTTAAATTAAAAGAAGGTAAGGATGTAACTATCATTGCCACAGGACTTATGGTGCAAAAATCCTTAAAGGCAGCGGAGCTTTTGGATAATGAGGGAATTTCCGCCGGAGTAATAAATATACACACTTTAAAGCCTATAGATAAGGAAATAATTATTGCGGCAGCCAAGGAAACCGGCGCTGTTGTAACTGCCGAGGAACACAGTGTGATAGGCGGCTTGGGAAGCGCAGTGCTGGAGGTTCTGTCAGATATATGTCCTGTTCCGGTTAAAATGATAGGAGTACAGGATACCTTCGGAGAATCGGGTAAGCCGGATGCTCTTCTTGAAAAATATGGTTTAACCGAAGAGCATATAATACAAGGGTGTAAAAATATTATTGAATTAAAAAATAAAAAGTGTTCGAATTAAAATTTCGACACTTTTTATTTTACCTGTAAAATATGTCATAAATAAACTTATATTTATGATGCTTTGAATAAATAATCATTGTAAAATACTATAAAAATTTAACAATATAATTCAGGAAAATGTATTGACAATAATATAAGCAAAGGGTATAATAACTGATTTGACATCTGTAGCCCGTTGGTGTATACTATAATAATAGGAGGGATTACTGATGTTTAATTTAGGAGATAAGGTAGTTTACCCGATGCATGGAGCGGGAGTTATAGAATCCATGGAATCCAAAGAGGTACTAGGTGAAACTAAAAATTATTTCGTTTTAAAAATGCCCATTGGAGAAATGAAGCTCATGATACCCGTTGATAATGTTAATAACATAGGTTTAAGAAATATTATCGATGAAGATATGGTAGATCAGGTTATTGATATATTGAAGCAGGGTGCGGTTTTAAACGATTCAAACTGGAATAAAAGGTATAGAGATAATATGCTGAAGATGAAAACAGGAGATATATTTGAGGTAGCCGAGGTAGTCAGAGATCTGACCTTCAGAGACAGAGAAAAAGGTTTATCTACAGGGGAAAAGAAGATGCTTGTCAGTGCAAAGCAAATGATAGTCAGTGAAATTGCTCTTGCAACATGTGAAGACGGAAACGGTGTACAGGAATATTTAGATAATATTATTAATGAAAATGTACTGAAGCCATAATAATAATTCTGCTATTTTATATTATTATTAAGATTCAATTAATAAAATCTTTTTATAATTTATATAATGGTATAGCCAAAAAAGAAAAAATATGTTAAATTAAAATAAAATAACATAATTTGGGTATACTGTAAAGGAGGTGATTATATGATAGAAAAGTTAGCGCGTGCGATTTTAACCATTATAGGAGCATCGTTAGGTATTTTTATAGGAATAGTTATTAATCAAATGAATTTGTTTAGCCTTACAAAGTTACAAAGTACATTGGTTATAATTATTTTGTGTTTGATTTTCGGAATTATATTTTATCTTTTAACTCCTAATATTAAAAAAATAAGTCTTAATATTGTTGATGCTTTTGAAAAGGAGCTTTTGAAGTTTTCTACCGGTGATATTATTTTAGGTGCAGGAGGGCTGATAGTAGGATTTGTTATAGCTTTCCTTATTAGTCAACCCTTTAATAGCATCAAATATGTAGGTACTGCTGTATCAGTATTGTCTTATTTATTATTCGGATATTTAGGAATAAAAATTTCAACAAGAAAGAAAGATGATGTAATTTGGCCTATAAATATTAAAAAAGGGCAGATAATTAAAGGCAAATCCGAAAAAAACATAAAAAGCAATTTAATATCTCCCAAAATACTTGATACAAGCGTAATAATAGACGGCAGAATAGCTGATATATGCAGAACGGGATTTATTGAAGGTACCTTAGTCATACCTGAGTTTGTTCTGAAGGAGCTAAGACATATTGCAGATTCCTCTGACAGCTTAAAAAGGAACAGAGGAAGAAGAGGGCTTGATATACTCAATATACTGCAAAAAGAGAAAATAGTCGATGTTGTTATTGAATCAAAGGATTATGGAGATAATATCGAAGTTGATGTTAAGCTGCTTAAGCTTGCACAGGAATTTGGCGGCAAGGTTCTGACAAATGATTTTAATTTAAACAAGGTGGCAGAATTCCAAGGTGTTGATGTTTTAAATATCAATGAGCTTGCAAATGCAGTTAAGCCGGTTGTACTTCCGGGTGAAGAAATGAATGTTATGATAGTGAAGGATGGTAAAGAATCGGGTCAAGGGTTGGCATATTTAGATGACGGAACAATGATAGTTATCGAGGGCGGTAAAAAATGCATCGGAGATTCTGTTGTGGTTACGGTAACCAGTGTACTCCAAACAGCAGCAGGAAGAATGATTTTTGCAAAATTAAAAAATGTTATAAATAAAGCAGTATAAATAAAACGCAATAATAGCAAGTGCTCTTCGGAGCACTTTTTTGTATGCATTTTATTCTCTGTATTGGGGATACTAAAAATTGAATCTTTTTAATAGCGGGGTAAATATGATAATAGTAGTAATAAGGGCGATAATTTTGTATGCTGTGGTGTTAATTTCTATGAGAATAATGGGAAAGGGAGAGCTTGGAGAGCTGCAGCCCTTTGATTTAGTAGTTTCACTGATGGTAGCAGAGCTGGCGGTAATACCGATGGAGGATTTCAGTGCGCCATTGACACACGGGTTTATAGCCATTGCAACAATCATGTTTCTTCAATGCTTAATTTCATATATTACTTTAAAAAGCAACACAGCCAGAAAGGTAATATGCGGCAGACCTTCCATAATAATTGACCATGGAACCTTCAATACAAAGGAAATGAATAAGCTCAGAATAAATGTAAATGACGTTCTGGGTCAAATGAGGCTGAAGGGATACTATAATGTAGAGGATATAGATTATCTGATAATGGAAACAAACGGTGAAATGAGTATTATTGCTCCGGAGGAAAAGCCCGGTATAAAATGCAAAAGAATACCCATATCTATTGTTTTAGACGGTAAAATAATGTATAAAAATATTGATAAATTTCAAATTACAAAAGAAGCTTTATTAAAGGAAATTGAAAAGCAAAATTTAAAGCTGGAGCAAATAATATACGGCTTCATGGACGAAAATGACAGATTTATTTTTTATAAAAGGTAGGCATTGATATGAGAATGGTAGTTATTTCATTTATAGTTCTTTTAATTATGATATTAATATGGATATGGTTTCATTTCACCTCAGTTGAACTTATTACATCCTTTTTTTGGGAGGATTTAATTAATTTATCAAACTGTATCTATAATGATAATTGGGATAAGGCGGAGTCAAATTTAGCAATATATATTAAAAAGTGGGAAAATGCAAGGAATTTGTGGATATACTTTATAAATCAAAAGGATATAGATCAAATTGACAGAGGCTTTAAAATGCTTAATGTTTATATAAACAATCTGAATAAAACGATGGCTCAGGCACAGATTGAGGAGCTTAGGCTGTTATTTAATGTTATTAAAGAAAATGAATGCTTGTCGCTGGAAAATATCTTTTGATGCAGTTTGACTGAATATTTTTGCATATCACATAATCCTTGCTTGTCTATATGAATTTGTTGCAGTGTAAATTCAAGTGTGTTATAATTAAAACAAAGTATTTTCGTTATTATTATAGATATACAGAGGTATGATATGAGTAGATTATTGTTAAATCAATTACATAAAGAGATTTTGGAAAGCTTGACACAGCCTGAATTTTTAAAGAGAGTCAATATACCCGAGGAAAGAATACAATCCTTCATAATTAATAAGAAATTTGTAAATAATTTGTTGGTTCTATTAAGCAAGAAAAAAATTATGTGTAAGGATGTGGTTGATTTATCCTTGGATATATTGAATAACTTATGTCCTGATCCTCCTAAGGATTGGCTGTTTTATATATTTCAGTATACACTGTATAAATCATTTCCGGGTTCAGTCACAATTAAGCTTTATCCCAAATATGAAAACGGAGCACTTATATATCTGGAGATATTAAGAACCATATTTAATCATGAAATGAATAACAAGGAGTTCGATCTTTATTCTAATTTTAGCTTTTTAACAAAGGAAGAAATCTCAAGCTTACCTAATCCTGAAGAGTATAATAAATTTTTAGAGGTATTTAATAAAAATTATATATATGAAATGATGAGAATGGATGCAGAAATTAACGGCTATAACACATTAGAGCATACAGCCGCAGTTCATTATGTTTCAATGCATGTGGGAAGACAAATGCATAAGGCAGGAATACCTGTAAATTTAGGGCTTGTGTCAGGAGCAGCTGCAGGACATGATATCGGAAAATACGGCTGTAAAAATGAAGAAAAGCATCGAGTAGCATATCTTCACTACTATTACACCGATACATGGTTTTTAAAAAACAATATGCCGAGTATCGCACATATTGCCGCTAATCATTCCACATGGGATTTAGAGTTAGAAACTCTTCCGTTAGAATCCCTGATTTTAATATATGCCGATTTTAGAGTTAAAAATAAAGCTACAAAAAATGGTAATCTGATGAATATCTATAACCTTACCGACTCATTTCAGATAATTTTGGACAAATTAGACAATGTTGATGAGGCAAAGGAAAAAAGATATATAAGAGTTTATTCAAAGCTTAAGGACTTTGAAAATTATATGATACACAGAGGTATAAACACTGATTTCACAGCGGCAGTACCGGGTATACATAAGGATAAGGATTTTGCACTTCTCAATGGGAATGAGGTTGTTGAAAATTATAAGTATATGGCAATAGGACACAACACCTCACTGATGAATAAGTTAAATAACGAGGTTTCCTTTGCCGGGATGATAGAGGCAGCCAGAAGTGAAAAGGATTGGAAAAATATAAGAGCATATCTTAATATATTTGAAGAATATTCAACATATCTGACTCAAAAGCAAAAATTGTTTACATTAAGCTTTTTATATGAACTATTAATAAACCGTGAAGGAGATATCCGCAGGCAGGCAGCAGGGCTTATAGGTAAAATTATAGTTTCCTTTGATATGGAATATAGAAAGGAAATGCCTGAGGATGTT
>DAIUCB010000043.1:0-14603 GCA_036846385.1 Bacillota bacterium
AGATACACTCTTTCATTGAAATTCATGGAAATCGGAAGTCTGGTCAGCTCCCAGTTGAATATAAGAGATATTGCTCATCCGTATTTAGTCGAGCTTTCAAAAAAATGTAAGGAATCTGTATGCTTGGCTATAGAACAAAATATGGAGGTTGTATATATTGATGTTATTGACGGACCTGACGGAATGCTGAAAATAACTCAGCGTATAGGAAAAATAGCACCTATTCACAGCACGGGTGTCGGTAAGCTGATGCTTCTAAATTATGATTCCTCTCAAATAGAGCATATGATTAAAACTAAGGGTATGGCTGCCTTGACTCCAAATACTATTACTACAAAACAGGAGTTATTAAATGAGCTTAAAAAAATTAAAAATCAAGGCTATGCATTAGATAATGAAGAGTGCGAGCTTGGTGCCCGCTGCTTGTCTGTAGGTATAAAGGACTATACCGGTAAAATTGTTGCCGGAATAAGTGTATCAGGACCTGTTACCCGTATGTCGATGAATTACATAGAAGAAATAAAGGACATTGTAATGGATACCTCCGGAAAGGTTTCTGAGCTCCTTGCATACAAGGAGCAAAATAAATAAGAGCTGTTGGGACCAGAATTAATATTCAAACTTATATCCAACCTTGCGTACTGTTATTATATTTTTTCCGTACTTGCCCATTTTGGATCTAAGGCACTTAATATGTGTATCAACCGTTCTGTCATCACCTAAATAGTCCCAGTCCCATACGGTTGACAGTATCTGATTTCTGGTCAAAACAATATTTTTATTTTGCAGCAAATAATACAGTAAATCAAATTCCTTAGGTGTCAATATAGCCTTTTCTCCGTCTATTAAAACGAGACGCTCTCTGTATTTTATAGCTATGCCTTCCAGCTCAATATCCTGCATGCTGTTCATAGATGTCCTTTTAAGCAAATTTTTAACTCTCGTTACAAGTATTCTCGGACTGAAGGGCTTTGAAATATACTCATCTGCACCTGAATTGAAGCCCGATATTTCGTCTGCCTCCGTATCCCTTGCAGTCAGCATAAGTATAGGCACATCGGAATTCTTTCTGATATATCTGCAAACCTCGTATCCGTCTATCTTAGGCATCATTACATCCAAAATTACCAGAGAAAAATCATAGCTATTATCAAATTTATCAATAGCCTCTTCACCGTTTGCGGCTTCAATTACCTTAAATCCTTCATTTACCATATAGCTTGCTATAAGCTTTCTTATATTATCTTCATCTTCGGCAATTAAAATTTTATTTTCCATGATTATTCCTCCAATTCTCCTTCAATTTCAACATTTTCAAGCTCAAACCAAAACTCGACGCCATTATCATCATTACATACTCCGTAATTTTCTCCATGCATATCCATTATAGCTTTTACAATTGCAAGTCCCAGACCATAGCTGCCCATATTTTTTCTGGATTTGTCCGTTCTGTAAAAGCTGACAAAAATATTATCCAGTTCTTCATCGGATATTTTATTTCCAGTATTGAAGACCTTAACAATACATTTGTTTTTATTTTTTATCGTCGAAATCCTCACAACTCCGCTATCGGTTGCATATTTTACGGCATTTTCATATAGGTTCTGAAAAACCTGCTCAATTCTGTAATAATCGGCAAAAACAATGCTGTTGTCATTTATATTTTTTTCTATGGTTAAATTTTTCGTTTTTGTTATAATGCTATTCTTTTTTATTGTATCGTTAATGATTTCATTAATGCTGAAATTTGACCTTTCCAGTTTTATCATTCCGCTTTCCAGCTGAGACAGCTTTAAAAGCTCCTGAACAAATTCCGACATCTTATTCCCCTCATTGACAATTATATTTAAATATTCTGTTTTCGTTGCTTCATCCCTATCCTTCATATCCAGCAATGCTTCTGAATAGCTCATAATCAAGGTCAGGGGAGTTTTAAAGTCATGAGAAACATTGGCAATGAATTGTTTTCTCATCATATCGGTCTTTTCCTGCCTTACTAAATCATCCTTTAGCTTTTCATTGGCAACCATCAGTTGAGATATATAATCCTGAAGCTTCTCTGCCATATTGTTTATACTTGATGAAAGCAGCCCTATCTCATCATTTGTCAATACACTGCATCTGTGTGAAAAATCAAGGTTTGAAATTCTATCAGCAATCTTTTGAATTTGACGTACAGGCTTTGTAGTTCTGTCTGCAATGAAATAAATAATAACAGCGCCGATTAAAAATGTAAAAATAGAAATATACAAGGTATATTTTATTGCCAGGTCAGAAATATCCTTTATAAATTTAATAGGTGTTTGCATTAAAATATATTTATTATCCTTGATATTAGACAAAACGGTTATATTGTTATCAAGATTATTGTTTTCGTCGTTTATAACATAATATTTGTTCTTATCCGAAAGCTTGTTGAAGGCATCCTCCTTGTATAGCTTTTCTATCAAATAAAGTATATCCTTATCAAAGGGATTAGTGTAGAAATATCTTTGCCTCGAGTAATACTCAAGTTCTCCGTAGCCCAAGTCCTTATTCAGCGTAAATATACATATAGACATATTTTGAGACTCATGATTTATTATAGTATTTACTATATTGTTTAAAATGCCGGTAAGGTAAGAAGTCTTTATTTCGTCCACACCCTTTTTCAAGCTGTTAATTTTATCATACGTATATAATCTGTCAAAAAATGTAGTACCCAGTATAAGAGAAAATATAACGTTAAATATTAATACCAGCAATAAAACTATAAATAATTTATTTTTTAAACTAAGCTTTACCTTCATAAATACGCTCCTACAGGCTATCGACATACACAGGTGCTGTGATTTTTCCAATTTTATAGTTATATTATAACATAATTGTGATAAAGATGTGAAGATTGTTGAAAATGAAAAGATACCTATAGCTTATGCATTAACTGCAGCTATAGGTATTTTTTACAGTTATTTGATTTTTAATCAAGTCCGAATCTTTTCAGATTATCAGATATAATCAGTTCTGCCTCTGTAGAGTTAATTACATCCTCAACCGATGCTTCAGGTCCCAACTCCTCCAAAACCAGCCCTCTTTCTGTGACTCTGATCAGAGCCATCTCTGTTACAATAACATTAACCTGTGCTTTAGCAGTAAGGGGCAGTGAACAATTTGACAATATTTTCGGCTTTCCTTTTTGTGTATGTACCATTGCAACTATAACCTGATTGGCTCCGACTACCAAATCCATGGCACCCCCCATTCCCGGCACCATCTTGCCCGGTATCTTCCAGTTGGCTAAATTTCCACATACATCGACCTGCATCGCTCCCAGTATTGTAACATCAACATGACCTCCTCGTATTATGCCGAATGAGGTTGCGCTGTCAAAAAACATACCTCCAGAAAGTATTGTCGAAGGTATACCTCCTGCGTTTACAAGCTCCCAATCCTCCTTGCCCTTTTCGGGAGCGGGACCCAGTCCCAGGAAGCCATTCTCTGACTGAAAGGTTATATCCATCCCCTCAGGTATAAAGTCGGCAACCATAGTGGGAAGCCCAATACCTAAATTTACAACATCACCGTCATGGAGAAGCTGTGCTACTCTTTTTGCTATAACAGCCTTTTCATCCATTATATGTCACCTCCCACAATGTAGTCTACGAATATACCTGAGCTCATTACATGTTCCGGATCTATTTCTCCGATTTCTACTATTTCATCAGCCTGAACTATAACAATATCTGCAGCCATTGCCATTAAGGGGTTAAAGTTTCTTGCTGATTTTGCAAATATCATGTTACCCTTTTTGTCGACTCTCTTAGCCTTAAGCAAAGCAACATCTGCCCTTAACGGAAGCTCCAGCAAATATTCCTTTCCGTTAATTACCTTCTTTTCTTTGCCCTCCTCTACCTCTGTTCCGATTCCTGTCGGTGTAAGGAAGCCTCCGAGACCTGTCCCTCCACACCGTATTTGCTCTGCAAGAGTACCCTGAGGCGTTAAAACAACCTCTGTTTCTCCTGAATTTATTTGATTTGCAGTTTCAGGATTCGTACCGACATGAGATGCTATTATTTTTTTAAACTGCTTATTTACAACCATTTTTCCGACACCCTTATCCGGAAAGCCTGTATCGTTGCATATAAGAGTTAAATTTCTGACATTTTTTCTGACAAGCTCATCAATAATAGCTTCCGGTGTACCATTAGCCAAAAATCCGCCTACCATTATTGTCATTCCATTTTTTACCTTATCGGCAGCCTCTTCAATTGAAATAATTTTATTTATCAAGCTATTTCACTCCTTCTATATTTTAAGTAAATGACTGTTAATATTTTATCTTTCCACCAAAAGGGCGGTTCCCATTCCTCCGCCTATACAAAGTGTTGCCAAGCCTTTTTTCGCATCTCTTTTTTTCATTTCATATAACAAGGTGACAAGTATTCTTGAACCTGACGCTCCGATTGGATGACCGAGGGCTATCGCTCCTCCGTTAACATTTACAATGTCCTGATTAAAGCCGAGCTCCCTTGCGACTGCTATAGCTTGTGAAGCAAATGCTTCGTTTCCTTCTATAAGATCCAAATCCTCTACAGACCAGCCGGCCTTATCCAAAGCTTTCTTTACAGCATAAACGGGACCGATACCCATAATTTTCGGGTCGACACCTGCTGTCCCATATCCTTTTATTTCTGCCAGATAGTCAATACCCAGCTCATCTGCCTTATCCTTGCTCATAACTATAAGTGCAGCTGCCCCGTCATTGATTCCCGAAGCATTTGCAGCTGTAACAGTACCGTCTTTTTTGAATGCGGCAGGCAGCTTAGTCATTTTATCCAGCGTTGAACCGTGTCTGGGATATTCATCGGTATCAATTATTATAGGATTTCCTTTTTTCTGAGGAATCTCAACAGGTACTATTTCATCTGCAAATCTTCCGGATTTTTGTGCAGCCTCTGCCTTATTTTGACTGAGCACCGCATATTGATCCTGTTCATCCCTTGTGATACCCCACTGCTCTGCAATATTTTCAGCTGTTATACCCATATGATAATTATTGTAAACATCAGTCAGACCGTCATAAACCATATAGTCCACCAATTTTCCGTCCCCCATTCTGTTTCCCCATCTTGCCTTTGGAAGCAAATAAGGCGCATTAGTCATACTTTCAGTTCCTCCGCAAAGTATGATGTCATTATCTCCGTTTGCAATCAGCTGGGCAGCCATACTTACTGTTCTTAATCCGGAGCCGCAAACTATATTTACAGTCATTGCAGGAATCTCATATGGCATACCTGTACCCAGAGTGACCTGCCTTGCCACATTTTGACCTAAGCCGGCTCCCAATACATTGCCGAAATATACCTCATCAACCATTGACGGTTCAATTCCCGCTCTTTTTATAGCTTCCTTAGCGGCAATTACTCCAAGCTCAACTGCCGATAATGATGCAAAGGCTCCTCCGAATGTTCCTATAGGCGTTCTTGCTGCTGATGCAATAACAACTCTTTTCATATACTCCTCCTGTATTTATTATTTAGATTTTATACAATATCCAGAATTATAGCATAAGCTGTGCCAATTATTTTATATTATACTGTAAAGGCTGAAATATAAATATAAATATATTTCATGGAAAAATAAATTATATATAATTAATTGAGAAATTGTGTATAACCAACTATTCATATGCAAAAATGCATATATTATAATATTTCATTTGCAATAATGCATATAAAGTAATATAATTATATTAAATAAGTGTATAGAACGTAATAATTTATTTGCAGCTGATTATATAAATCCACAGAAAGGGAGATAAAATGAAAATTCCGTTCAATTTAAGCAAGGATAATATTAATATGGGCTTCATATTAACAGATGACAAATTTAATATTCTTTATTGCAACCAATATTTTAAGAAATTCATAGCAAACAGCAGCGTTGAATTATTAAATAAAAAAATTACCGTATACTTTCAGGATATTAAGGCAGATAAAAAACAAGAGCTGTATCCTGTTAAATTTGTCGATAATTCCTTATATTATGTTATGCATGATGAAATTAAGCTTTATAATCATGAGCTTTATTCCTTTTTCTTTTATGATTTCTCCTTTGACAGCGAGCTTGAAAAACAAATATTGAGACTGAACAGGCAGCAATACCTTTACAATGAAATGTTAAACAAGCTAAAGGACGGAATTTACATTACTGATGAAGAGGGTACTACATTGTATGTTAATGATGCATTCATTAATCTTTCGGGGCTTACAAGAGAGCAGGTAATCGGGAAAACCGTATATGAGCTGAAGGACAGCAATATTTTACCTAACTCCTGCTGTGCAAAGGTTATAGAAAATAAGGGACCGGTTTCAACCATAAACAATTATTACAGGGGGCAGAGGTGTCTTGTATCAGGCTCACCGATATATGATGAAAATGGAAATCTCACTAAAACCATTGCTGTGATAAGAGATGTTTCAGAGCTTGATATTCTGATGAAAAATATTGCAAAGGAGGATAATTTATTTGTTAAAAATAAAAATGAATATAATATTGAAGGAGTTCAATCAAAAAAAGAGCCGGTTTTAATAATAAATAACGACAAAATGAAAACCATTTATAACAAGGCAAGGAAAATTGCATCTGTAGACAGTACTATATTATTATTAGGGGAAACCGGAGTAGGCAAGGATTTTATCGCTACATATATATACAATATCTGCGATAGGAAAAATAAGGGTAAGTTTATTAAAATTAATTGCGGCGCAGTTCCTGAGCATTTGCTTGAATCCGAATTTTTCGGTTATGAGGAAGGGGCATTTACGGGAGCTCAAAAAGGCGGAAAGAAGGGTCTTTTTGAAGAGGCCGGGGACGGTATATTGTTTTTAGATGAAATCGGCGACATGCCATATACCTTGCAGGTTAAGCTGTTAAGCTCTCTGAATGACCGAATGTTCTACCGAATAGGAGGAACAAAGGCCGTAGAATTCAAAGCTAGAATTATAGCTGCTACTAACGTAGATTTAAAGAAGCTGGTGGATGAAAAAAAATTCAGAGCAGACCTATATTACAGATTGAATGTAGTAAGATTTTATATCCCTCCGCTGCGGTACAGAAGGGAGGATATTATCCCTCTTGCTCAGCAGTTTATTGATTATTTTAATAATAAATACGGCAAAAATTGCTATCTGTCCGCAGGATGTCTCGAAAGCCTTTTAAAATATGAATGGCCGGGCAATATAAGAGAAATGAAAAATATTATCGAGAGAATTGTTTTAATGTCCGACGACGCATGCATCAGTTCTGATATGTTCCTCGAACATCTGTCCGGCGGTGATACAAGCATCGATATAGCAGAAAAAGGCTTTAATACTTCTAATAAATCGCTAAAGGAAAGCATTGATGAATATGAAAAGGAAATAATCGAGAAAACTCTTCATTTATCCAAAAATTTAAAAGAGGCTGCCGGAATTTTGGGAATAGATATTTCTACCTTGGTAAGAAAAAAACAAAAATATAATATATAAATTTCTAAAAAAACAAGAGCCGATTCTTCAAGGGCTCTTGTTTAAAATTTTAATAATCCTTTGGCTTAATCTTCAGTGTCATTTCTAATGTTAATTCTTCACCGTTTCTGTTAACAGAAAGCTTTATCTTGTCATTTTCCTTATATTGATATAGCTGTCTTTTTAAATCGCTCATAGATTCAATTTTCTTACCGTCGATAGATGTAATTACATCTCCCATTTTTAAATCTGTAGCGGCTGCCGGTGAATCCTTAACCGTTTCAACAACTACTACACCGTATTCGGCGCTCACATCTACTCCGAGTGATTTTTCATATGTGGCAACATCTACACCCTTAATTCCTACATACAGAGAGGCATATGTTCCCTTTCCTATAACCTGCTCCAATATTGTTTTCGCGGTATTTATAGGAATTGAAAAGCCTAATCCTTCTGCAGAGCTCATTTTAGCCGTATTGATGCCTATTACCTTTCCCTCTGCATTGAAAAGGGGACCGCCGCTGTTTCCGGAGTTAATAGATGCATCTGTTTGAATTAAAGGCTTAATTGTAATTCCGTTTTCAAAGGTTATTGATCTGTTTAAACCGCTGATTACACCTTGAGTTACTGTTCTTTCAAGCTCCAGAGTCATAGGATTGCCTATTGCGACAACAGGCTCTCCCACCATTATTTCGTCAGAATCACCTAATTCAACAGCAGGCAGACCTGTTTTTTCTATTTTTACAACTGCCATATCGAGAGTCGTATCGTTCCATAATACCTTTCCCTCAGCTGTGGAGCCGTCTATCAATGATACGGTTATTTTATCGTATTGACCATCCCCTACAACGTGGGAATTAGTCAAAATATATCCGTTTGAATCAACTATCATTCCCGACCCCATGCTCTTGCCCTTTTCGGTTTGAGGGCCGAAAAATGTATTGGCAGTCCTCGTTATGTCAGTTGTAATACCTACTACTGTTTTTTGTGCCTTTTCAGCAACAGCTGCAGCAAAATATACATTGTCGGATAGGTCTATTTTTACCTGCTGGGTTGATACTTTATCCTTTGGTCCACTAAGCTGACTATTCTTATTAAGTTGATAATTTACATAAGCTCCCCCTGCCAAGCCTCCTAATGATGATGAAATTAGGGACACTGCAACAAAGGCTGCTATTATTCCTTTTTTACCGTTACGCTGCTTTTTTTTCTTTTTATCGGCGAAATCATCCTTCATTATGAAATTAACTTCCTTTGAGTCTTCATTGCCGGTATTTTCTACGTAATCGATGCTTTCTGAGCTTTCGGTAATATTTGTATTTTTTGTATTTTCTGTACTTTCTGTACTTTCTGCGTTTTCTTCAATTTTTTCATTATTATCATCAAACATGTTTCTTTCATTATCATCCATTTTGTTACCTCCCAATATATATTATTAACCATATGTTATTTTAAAACAATGATATTATTCAATTGTGATAGAATTGTGTTTTTTGAGTGTAAAAAAAATGAAATATTTACATTTAATTAAAATATAAAAATTTGACGAAAAACATTCAACTGCTCATCTGTTACTTATGCCTTTTTGTTAATTCCTTTTTTATGTCATCAATTGAAATTCCCTCACTTACCATTAAAACCAATGAATGATAAATTAAATCACTAAGCTCATATACAAGCTCATCTTTATTTTTATTTTTCGCTCCAATTATTACCTCACTTGTTTCTTCTCCAACCTTTTTGAGTATTTTATCCAAGCCCTTATCAAACAAATAGTTTGTATAGGAGCCTTCAACAGGGTTGTTTCTTCTGTCGATTATTTGATTATATACCCTTTCAAGTATTGCGCCGTCTGTTACATCATCTTCAAAAACCTTATTGTAAAAGCAGGAGTAAGCGCCTGTATGGCATGCATTTCCTATTTGTTCTACCTTCAACAATATTGCATCTGCATCACAATCATAATAAAGCCCCTTGAGCTTCTGCAAATGTCCCGATGTATCTCCTTTTCTCCACAAGGATTGCCTGCTCCTGGAAAAGTAACAGGCTCGTTTTTCATTTAATGTTATTTCCAAGGCCTCCCTGTTCATATAGGCAACCATCAATACTTCATTTGTTATATAGTCCTGTGCTACAACAACTGCCAAACCCTTATCGTCAAATTTGATTTGACTTAATATATTCTCTGTTTCCATGATATAATCCTCCTGTTTTAAATCTAATAATCAATTATACCCGTTAATTTTCAATCAGAGGAATAATATAATTGTTTATCATATTCTGATTTCTACCTTATTATTCTTTAAATATTTTTTTAAATCACTGATTTTTATTTCACCAAAATGAAAAACTGATGCTGCCAATATTCCGTCAACGCCTGCATATTTAACTGCTTCCAAAAAATGTTCACAGGTTCCTGCACCTCCGGATGCGATTACAGGCACATTTACGGCTGCAGTAATTTTTTTCAGCAGATCAATATCATAACCGTTTTTCATACCGTCTTCATCGATACTGTTTACAACTATTTCTCCTGCACCCAGCTCAACTCCCTTTTTAGCCCACTCAATTGCATCTAAATCTGTTTTTTCCCTGCCTCCCTTTATATATACGCTCCATGAATTTTCATCGTTTCTTTTGGCATCTATCGACAATACGACACATTGATTTCCAAATCGTTCCGATGCTTCCTTTATCAAATCAGGATTAATTACAGCAGATGAATTAACCGATACCTTATCTGCTCCGCTTCGCAATATAAATTTAAAATCATCGAGGGAGGAAACTCCTCCGCCTACTGAAAATGGAATATTAATTTCCTGCGCTACCTTTTTTACAAATTCAAGGGAGGTTTTTCGTTCCTCATTTGATGCTGTTATATCATAAAATACCAGCTCATCTGCTCCCGAATCACTGTAAAACCTGCCTAATCCGGCAGGATCATCTACATCCTGTATATCCTTAAAATTTTTTCCCTTTACAACCCTGCCGTTTCTTACATCAAGGCATGGTATTATTCTTTTTGCCAGCATGATCTTTCCTCCTTTAACCTTTAATATCCTTATGCCAATTATTGTAAGCCTGATTATTACAATTGAAGCATATTGATATTTAATTATTTTTGTATAGCCCTTAATGCTTCTTTAAAATCCAGCTTATTGTCATACAGCGCTTTTCCGATTATTGCTCCGTACATATTCATATTATTTAATTCTTTAATATCTGAAATTGATGATATTCCGCCTGAAGCTATAATATTAAGCTTTGTTTTTTTAGACAGCTCCCTATATATATCAAAATTTGGTCCGCTCAGCATACCATCCTTTGATATATCGGTATAAACTATTGTACCTATGCCTATTTTTTCCAAAGCATTGCATATTTCAACAGAATCAGTATTTCCTACCTCCTGCCAGCCTCTTACTGCTACCTTACCCTTATATGCATCTATTGAAACTGCTATTTTATCCTTATAAATTTTAGTTATTTCTTTAAGCAGTTCAATATTTTCAATTGCCATAGTACCGACTATAACTCTTGATACTCCTATATTTATAAGGCTTTTAATCCTTTCCTCGTCTCTGATTCCACCGCCTGTTTGCATGGGAATTTTTATTGAAGACGCTATTTTTTCTATTGATTTTCTGTTTTGAAAGCCTTCATCCTTTGCCCCGTCCAAATCTACAACATGGATATATTCTGCACCGAGACTTTCCCATCTTAAAGCCATTTCAACCGGATTGTCGGAATATACATTCACCTTGTCAAATTTTCCTTGAGTAAGTCTTACACATTTGTTATCCTTTATATCAATTGCCGGAAATAGTATCATAATTTGCCCCCTTTATTTACTTCTAAAATTTCCTTATATGCTTTAAGTATATTCAATCCCACCTCACCGCTTTTCTCAGGATGAAACTGAATGCCGTAAATATTGTTGTTTCTTACTATTGCAGGTATTTTTTCTTCATATTCGGTAAAAGCAACAAGCTCGGAATTGTCCGACACTGCATAATAGGAATGCACAAAATATACATAATCACCCTCTTTAGTATATTTCAATATCGGATCCTCTCTATGAAGCTTAAGATTGTTCCATCCCATATGAGGTATTTTTAGTTTGAAATCCATATATTTTATGCTTCCTTTTATTAAGCCAAGACCGTCACAGATACCATATTCATAGCCTTTTTCATATAATAGCTGCATCCCGAGGCATATACCTATTATATTCTTTCCCATTGAAACCTCATCCCTTATTGTATCACTCAAGCCTGAATCATTAAGTGCTTTAATGGCATCTCTGAAGGCTCCCACGCCGGGCAGTATTAATGATTCCGCATTTTTTAAATCCTCGGGTCTGCTGCTCACTACAGTATCCAAGCTTATTTTTTCAAAGGCTCTTTGCACTGAAGCCAAATTACCCATCCCATAATCTATAATAACATGCATATTACAATACTCCCTTCGTAGACTGTAAATCTCTTGACGTTATACGGCTTGCCGTTTTTAATGCTCTGCCGAAGCCTTTAAATATTGCTTCTATTTTATGATGGTCATTTTCCCCGTACAATACCTCAAGGTGTAGCGTTATAAGCGAACTATTTACGAAGCCTTTGAAAAATTCTTTAAAATCCTCGGTTGCCATATTACCCAGTAGCTCTCTCTTAAGCTGCGGATTATATACAAGATACGGTCTGCCGCTTATATCTACTGCTGCTCTCACTAAGGTCTCGTCCATCGGTAAAAGAATTGAGCCATATCTTTCTATTCCTATCTTATCTCCCATCGCCTCCGAAAATGCTTTGCCGAGTAAAATACCTATATCCTCTGCGGTATGGTGTGAATCAACATTTAAATCTCCGTTGCATTTGACATTTATGTCAAAGCTTCCGTGAAATCCAAACAAAGTCAGCATGTGATCTAAAAAACCTATACCGGTGTCTGCTTCTGTTTTACCGCTTCCGTCAAGATTTAATTCAATTTTTATATCTGTTTCCTTTGTTTTTCGGCTTATATTAATGATTCTCATATTAGCTCCTTTATATTTATTTTATTTGTTATTTATATCATCGTTGCTTTATTTATAACCTAATATATTTTTTATTTCCTCGACCAGTATTCTATTTTCTTCCTTTGTGCCAACGGTAATCCTGTAATAAGCAGTACCGTTAAAATCAATTTTTCTTATAAGTACTCCACACTCCATGAGTTTTTCATATAGGTTATCCACAGGTGATTTTACGAAAATAAAATTTGCGCCTGAATTATATACGGTAAAGTTCAAATTTTTCAAGCTGACAATTAGCTCTCCCCTGAGCCTCATTACCTCGTTTGTGTATAGGCTGACCTGTTCAATATTTTCTAATGCCTTTAGTGCTGCATATTGGGATAGTATATTTAAATTGTATGGGACCTTTACCTTCCAAATATATTTTACCAGCTCCTCATTTGATATCATTGCTCCTACCCTAAGCCCTGCCAGACCAAACGCCTTTGAAAGAGTCCTCATTACTATCAGGTTTTCATATTGATTTATCAGTGGAACTGCAGAATTATTACTAAAATCACCATATGCTTCATCTATAATCAATATAGAATCCTTCACCTCATCTAACAAACTTATTACATCCTCACGTGTTGTCAAATAGCCTGTCGGATTGTTAGGGTTGCATAATATTACTATTTTAGGCTTAGCTTCATAATATTTTTCAATGAGCTTGTCGATATTTTGAGTGAAATCATCATTTGTATTGACTCCTATATATTCTGCGCCGCATAAATCGCAATAGGTTTGATACATGCTGAAGGACGGTATAAAGCTTATAACCCTGTCTCCTTTTTGACAATATGCATTTATCACCATATTTATCAATTCACTTGAGCCGTTTCCGACTAAAATATTTTCTGCTTTGCAGCTGTAATATAGTGACATTTTTTCCCTTAACAGCTTAGAATCACTGTCAGGATAAATGTTTGGTCGAATTCCTTCAATCATTAATCCATTTTTTAGAAGATAGTTGCTACCCTCGTTAGCATCAAGCTTTACTCTGCAGGGTATATCATTAACGAAATATGCATTTAATTTTTCAACACTCGGCTTTAGCTTTATCATAATTATTTCCTTTCTGCTTTTCGGCTTTCTCTGATTCTGATTGCATTTGCATGTGCTGTCAATCCTTCATTTTCCGCAAATCTTATAATATCCTCTCTGCTTTCCATAAGTGCTTCCCTGCTGTAATATATCAATGAGGTTTTTTTAATAAAATCATCGACACTGAGGGCAGATGAAAATTTGGCTGTGGAGCCGGTAGGCAATGTGTGGTTAGGACCTGCAAAATAGTCTCCTACAGGCTCAGGACTGTATTCTCCTAAAAATATCGCTCCTGCATTTTTTATCATACCGTATATTTCAAAGCAATTTATTGTCAACAGCTCTAAATGCTCAGGCGCTATTTCATTGGCCAAATCTATGGATTCCATAATATTATCAGTTATTATTACTGCACCGTTATTTTTCAGAGATTTTTCTATTATATCCTTCCGTTCTAATTTGTCCATCTGAACTTCCAGCTCCTTTATAACCCTTTCAGCTAATGAAGGTGAATCTGTCAATAAAACAGAAGCTGCCATCTCGTCATGCTCTGCCTGAGAAATCATATCAGCTGCAATATACGAAGGATTGGCATTTTCATCGGCAATTATCAAAATTTCACTCGGACCCGCTATCATATCAATCCCAACAATGCCTGAAACCCTTCTTTTTGCCGAAGCCACATATATATTACCCGGACCTGTTATTTTATTTACTTTTGGTACAGTCTCCGTACCGTATGCCAACGCCGCTATACCCTGTGCTCCTCCGATTTTGAATATCCTGTTCACACCTGCTATTGAAGCGGCAGCAAGTATTGAAGGCTTTATTTTTCCGTCCCTCTGCGGAGGCGTTATCATGATTATTTCCTTTACTCCTGCGATACGAGCCGGTATTGCATTCATAAGCACCGTTGTCGGGTATGATGCCTTACCACCGGGTACATAAATCCCAACTCTGTCAATTGGATTAATTATCTGTCCCAGAATTATATCCTTACCCTCCGGCTTAAATTTAAAATC
>DAIUCB010000044.1:0-14510 GCA_036846385.1 Bacillota bacterium
ATAACCAAACTTAAAATCAAGCATTTTTTTGTCTAAATTAATGGGTTCATTATAAGGTTAGGTTATATAGATATTATTAATATCACATACTATGGTGCAATAAAAAGTCCAGATATTATTTAAAATCCATGTAAAGATAAAATAAGACTGACTTGCTTGATGATATATAAGCCGCTTTTTCGCTCTATAAAAATAGACTTACGAATCCGCTTCAAGAATCTCGATTACTTTTTTGATGTCCTCCAAAAACATGTGATTGAGATTAGAACGAAAGAAACTCTGATAACCAGAAACAGTCATAACAATCCCCCCACCTGTGCCGTCTTCCACATATATGGGCGGCATGTTCTCGGAGATGCTCTCCATCTTCTTAGCAATGTACATTTTCATTAGTTGCATATGATACTTTGCCTCAATGACCATCATACTTTGTGTGGCTTGGGCCATAGAGAGGCAAAGATTGAAAACCTCTGTATCCTGATCCTCATGATACCCGACTCTATACCGGCTCAGGTTTTTATAAAAACACTGAGCTCCCCTACGCAGGACGTTGAGCTGTGCGATTAGCTCGTTACGTGCGGCAATGGTCAAGTTGTCATCAGGGTTCAGCGTTGGATAGTGCTTCTTCCAAAGCTCCGGGTAATCACATAAAACTTTCTCGATGTCCTGCCAGAAAAGCATACGAAGATTAAACTCACATTTTATTTCGTGCAGTTTGTTGATAACAAAGTTGTCGCGGTCGGATGCGGTCATCACAAAGAACGTACCCACATTCTTCACTGCAACTGCGGCTTGGATATCTTCTTTAATGGCTTTGATGAGGGCAAACCGGCGCAACATCAAGTAGTTTTTACACTGAGCTACAATGGTGCCTCCGTCCAGTTTGGTTGCAATTAGATCAATGCCATGCTGGGCTTGACCCTTACTACCATAGATGTCGACAGGCAGTTCGATTATCTTGGAGAGCACATCCTGGCAGATGTTTTCAAACTCCTCTGGAGATTTAGTTTTTGGTAGGTACATCATAGATGATGTTGGCATTAGTATCACCTTTCCTAATTTTTTTGTTCATCTATCACTTCAATTCATCCACTGTTCATCTTATATAATGAGTTCAGCTCACCTTAACGATATTAACCTTGGTTTAAAGCTGTTGGGTAAACTTTCATTTGCTAGCTAACTTTAAATATAAATAACACTTAATTCAAGCCAGTTCGACAAATTCCTGTTTATCTGTATACTTATTATTACTTTCCTTATTAAACAAACTACGAAGTTCAAAGTCCTTCCATATAGTTTAATTATATGGTTCAGGAAACCTCAATTCTATGGGAAATGTAAGACTTTTAATGTTATAAACGCGGATATCGATCAACCCTGTTAATCATATTCATTACCTTGTTTTTATCATCTTCTGATACCACATAAGCTTTTATAGAATTATCCCATTGATATAAAAGTGCGTTTAACCAATATTTCGCGTCCTCAGCAGAAATATCTAGATATCTTGCAAGCTCGTAATGATTCCATATCGTTCGTCTATAAATATAGTCAAAAAAATGATATGGATAGGGAATATCATTCTTTTTCTTGTTTTTTAAATTATTAATCCACTGTATCAATGATATAGATGAACTTAAAAAGCCAACGGAAGCAATTACATATGGCGCAAATTCTTTAATAATAGGCCAAGCATTTACCCATATTTCAACCACATCAAGCATATCGCCACGGCCACCGGCCATTGGATATCCGATTTCAATTGTAATCCCATCGCTCAATGCAATATCATGAGTACGCATGAAATCTAATAATATCACAGTATTAATGTCAACATTCCATTCGATATTCTCATCACGTATTATGTATGGGAGTTTGTATTCATTAAGAAACAACTCAAAATCAAAAATATAGTATGAATTAAAAGTAATATTAGGTCCGACTTCATTTGTTCTTTGACAGATATCTAGTAATTTTTCATTCATTGACGCAACATCAACATTTTTTACAATGGTTCTTTCTTCTATGATATTTGTAACGCGAATATTTATGTTGTTCCTATTTTCCATATTTACCTTTCCCCCTAAATCAATATTATATCTTTGAGTATATCCTAAACAACACTAATGAGATGTCTAATATAGTTATAATCAAACCGTATAACTTCCCATTATTGCTATAATGCGTACATTGACAAACTTCTGATTATTTGCCCTAATCAGAATTATTCATAGTTCAATTATGACTTACGGTAATTTTACAAATTATTCTATATTATACCACCATTTCTAATTTTATTCAAATATATTTCAATCTATTTACTTCTATATTTATTAAATATTTTAATAAAAAACAAGCACCTTAATTTTTCCTTTGTTATTTTGATATTGTTGTGGAACCACTATCATTTTAATATTGAAGGTTTTTTATTTCTATAAGCTTTTTATCCTCACCGGTATAGTTGGTGGTTATATTATGCTTAAGCTATAATATAAAAATCTCTCGATTATCTCATGATATTTACGATAATATTACGAATTTCTTAATTATCAGGCAGAGATTGACAAAATATTTTCAAAAATGTTCATTCACATTAAAATACACCTCTAGTGTACTAACCAAGAGGTGTAAGTTAAGCGATTAAATTATTAAATTATATTACTTTAAAATCAGATTTTTTACTGCATCATTCAGCTTTAGCAGTTTTTGCTTTGTAATCTGCTATTACCTTTTCAGCCATGTTGAAAGGCATTTCGTCATATCTTAAGAATTCCATCGTAAAGCTTCCTCTGGCCTGAGTCATGGATTTCAAATCTATTGCGTAGGTGTACATTTCTGCTTGAGGTGCTTCTGCCATAACCTTTTGTGTTCCGTCAGGCTGTTGCTCCATACCCAGAATCTTTCCTCTTCTCTTGTTCATATCGCCCATGATATCACCCATATATTCATCGGGGATATTGATTTCTACCTTTGCGATTGGTTCAAGGAGAACAGGCTTAGCTTCTGTCATACCCTTTTTGAAGGCTAAGGAAGCAGCTATCTTAAATGCCATTTCGTTTGAGTCAACGTCATGATATGATCCGTCATACAATATAGCCTTGACATTAACAACCTTGCAGCCTGCCAGGACTCCCTTGTCAAGACAATCTCTCAAGCCCTTTTCAACTGCCGGGATATAGTTTCTCGGAACAGAGCCTCCGAATATTTCCTCGGCAAATACAAATTCCTCTGTTGTCGGCTCAAATCTGATATGGACATCTCCGTATTGACCTGCACCGCCTGATTGTTTTTTATGCTTACCTTGAACATCGGATTTTCCTCTGATTGTTTCTCTGTATGCAACCTTTGGATTTGTCAAATCAACATCAACCTTGAAATTATTCTTTAGCTTGCTTGCTATTACAGCTATTTGAATGTTTCCTTGACCTCCGATTATCTGCTCTTTTGTTTCAATATTTCTTTCTATTGTAAAGGTAGGATCTTCTTCGTTCAGCTTATGAAGACCAATGCCCACTTTTTCGTCATTATCCTTTGTTTTTGCGCTTATCGCCATAAAATAGCATGGCTTTGGAAAGTCTATTCCTTCATATATTATAGGATTAGTTTTAACTGAAATAGTATCTCCTGTTTTAAAATGCAGCAGCTTTGAGGTAGCACCTATATCTCCCGCAATTATTTCATTTGCTTCAACCTGATCCTTACCCCTCAGATAAAATACGCTTCCTACCTTTTCTGATTCTCTGTTTGCAGCGTTATATATTTCTGTATCCTTTTTCAAGGTACCTGATAAAACCTTGAATAAGGTAATTTTACCGACAAAGGGGTCAACTATTGTTTTGAAAACCAATGCCGATAACGGCTGTGTAGGATCAACCTTTCTTGTTACCTCGGCTCCGTCATTAGTTCCCTTTACCTCTTTTAAGTCCTCAGCACTTGGCAGATATTCATTGATCATGTGCAATATACACTTTATCCCCATCGCTTTTGATGCTGAAGCAACAACTACCGGCACAACTTCACCGGCAAGCACTGCTTTCCTTAAACCATCATGTATTTCTTGGTCGGTGAACTCCTCTCCGCTGAAGAATTTTTCCAGCATTTCTTCGTCAGTCTCTGCAACAGATTCCATCAAAACGCTTCTCATTTCTTCAACCTTGCCTGTCAAATCCGCAGGTATATCTACCTTTACATTATCTACTGCTTCTATTAAACGCCCTTGACGAGCTACTATGTCAACATATCCTTTAAAGCTTTCAGATTCTCCTATAGGCACAGCAAAGGGAACTACCTTTTTACCGAACTTTTCTCTTAGCTCTTCAAGAAGAACATCAAACTTAACATTTTCTTTATCCATTTTATTTAAAACAATTATTCTTGGCATATTTCTTTGTTCTGCATATTTCCAAGCTTTTTCTGTACCAACCTCTATTCCTGAGCTTGCATCAACTACTATAACAGCACCGCTTGCAACTCTGAGAGCACCGTAAACCTCGCCTACGAAATCAAAATAACCAGGAGTATCAAGGAAATTAATTTTAGTATTTTCATACTCTACAGGTATAATCGATGTGCCTATTGAAACTTGTCTATCTTTTTCTTCTTTATCGAAATCTGATACTGTATTTCCATCTTCAATCTTTCCCATTCGGTTTGTTACTTTTGTTATGTATAAAAGTGCTTCCGTGAGTGTAGTTTTACCACAGCTGCTGTGTCCGATTAATGCAACGTTTCTAATTTTGTCAATGTTATACGTTTTCATTTACTTTATCCTCCTAATTAATTCTGCCTAAGCTATATTACATTTTACATTATATATCAATAAAAATCAATACAATTTTAATTATTTGCATATTTGAATAATTTATTCGGCTTATCACATGGTAAAAAACCTGTCACCAAAATGCAGCGCTCAAACTGACCGTAAAGCAAGATGTTGTTCATTTTACCATCTGTAAATCAGCTAAAGGATTACCGCTGAATAAAGCTCACCATTATACATAAAATACAAAACTAATACATTATTTTTTTGCTATATTTGCAATGTAGTGATATAATCTTTTTTAAGCAAAAGAAAAGTGAAAGGAAAAAATTATGAGCGACATTATATTAAATTACATAATTCAAGCGATACTTGGAGCTGCCTCCGGCTATATTACAAATGATTATGCTATAAATATGCTTTTCAAGGAATACACTCCTTTTAAAATAGGCGGTGTCATTAAAAAAACGAGAAATGAATTTATTGATAATATAAGCTCCTTAATTGAAAATGACATAATAAACAAGGATAAATTAAATCAGATACTTACAGACGATGCATTTAAATCTAAGTTTGAAGCTATAACCGATGACTTTTTCAGCTATTGCCTCTATGAATCTATCGGCTCCGACTGTATTTCAGATATTAAGGGTTCCGATAAATCATTTGATGAAACCGGAGTTTTTTTGAATAGCTTCTTAGACAATCATTTAAAATCGTTAATCGATTCCTTATTAAACAGATTGCAAATTGAAAGCTTTTTAACAGAACCTCAGCTAAACAAAATTGCAGACTCACTGTTTGCTTCTGTATCTGATTGTATTGACAGCACCGATATAATTGATGAACTATTACTTTCTTTGCATAAAGAAAAGGGCAGTGTTAAGATTTCTGATTTATTGGGAGCTTCAAACAATAAAGTCTATGATATTGCAGGCAACATTATAAAAAAGCTCAACGAAATAATAAAACAAGACAATAGGACAGAAGCTGCCATAGTTGAAATAATATCGGATTTTGACCTTGTTAATTCTATCGTATCGATTAAAAACGCCTATGACGAACATACCTTAAGGGATGTAATTAAAATAGATTCTGCACTTTATCAAAAGCTTGCACAGCTTTTCACCGATTATATTAATTCCGAAAGAGGTCAAAGCACTGTTTTTGATATGTGTGAATCTCTGTTTTCATATATCAAAAATATAGATAAAACCTTATACGAAATAGCCGATTCATCCTTAGAAATAAACCTGAAGGAATATTTGCTTGAAAATTTGCCGAATTTTACTGAAAGCATTGTCACCTGGGTAATTTTAAACAGCAAAAATATAGATAAAATTATTGAGGAATCAATTGATGAGGTTATCAATGAAGCTGACGGTGTAAAGGGTAAGCTTTTAAGCACAATTAAAAATTCATATTTCAGCAATTTAAGTGATAAATACAATATTGTCCAAAGAATAATAGATTATATAGAAAAGGAAACTGAGCCTGAAAGACTGAGTGATAAATTAAGCAGCACCGCAATAGAATACTTAGACAATTATTCTGTCGGAAGCATTCTGATGTCTATAGAGGATAACAATATATTGACCCCGGTTAAAGCAACTCATTACATTACGGATTATATCAACAAAAATGTCGATACTGTTTTTCAAGAAATATTTAATTTTATCGAAAACAGAAAAATTAAAGATATAATACCCGATACTATTTTTGAAAATATATTTAACCGCAGATTGTCTCAAGGTATTATAGACAAAATTGTTTCCTCAGACAGCATCAATAATGCATTGGTTGATAGGCTAAATATCTTTATTTATGATTATTTAAATAATAATATAAATGAAGCAATTTCTAAGGAAGCCTTGGAAAGCAAAATAAACAGCATAAGGAAGCTGATTTCTGAATCGTTGTCTGAAAATCCTGATGAAATCAAAGACTATATAAAAAAAGAAATTAAGGGAGCCTCCGATAATCTTAAGCTAAACAATTATTCTGCAGGCATATCCGGGTATTTAAAGGACGAAGTAAATAAAAAATATAATTATTTTGTTAGCAGTTGCAAAAATAAAAGACTTACACCGGCTGTTGACAGATTAAACAAAATTAACAATCTCAGTAAAAACAGCTCTGAATTTCTGCGTACATTAATTATTAACAATCTTGACAGAATCCTCGGAGGGTCTGTTAAAGCAATTGTATATGAAAATCTAAATAAGCTCAATGATGACGAGCTGTGCGGCTTTGCAAATGACTTTATAGGGAGAGAGCTGCAGCCGATTATGTATTTTGGCGGTATATTGGGTGCTATGGCAGGAATCCTGTTAGCTGTTTTTCAAAATGCTCCTTTGAATTTCGGCTTAATCACCGTTGAAAACATGGTAATCTATTCATTGGTAGGGTATTTGACCAATGTAATTGCAATCAATATGATTTTCAAGCCATATAAGGAAATAAGGATTTTAAGAAAGATTCCGTTTCTTAAGAATTTTTCTTTAGGCTACATTGTAAAAAACAAAATGATTTTTGCGGAAAGTACAGCTGATTTTGTTGATAATAGCTTGCTGAGCAAGGATAGTATCAATAAGATATTTGAAAAATATGAGGATAATATTAAAACAGGCTTTAAATCAGGTATAGCCGCAGATAATTATTCTTCACTTCACAGGCTTTTGAACAACAATCATGACAGCACAGTTGACGGCTTGTATTCATTTTTAAAAAATACCGCAGAAAAAAATTCTGACAGCATAAATGATTTTGTATTTAAGCATATTGACAATCTGCCGCTGTTGTCTCCTGAAAACATAAGCTTGATAAGTGATTTCGGAGCTAAAAACATTAAATATGCAACCGGCAAAATCTCCGACGACCTTATCGGTAAAATTCACTCTCACATCCCTTTGGAGGAACAATTTCCGATTCAGGTTATTAACTATACTAAGGAATCAATAAATAAGATCACTGAAAAATACTATAGCTTAACCTGTAAAAACCTTGGTACCTCGGAATATCTGAATAATTTCCTCATGAGCTTCAACGAAAGATACGTCCGCTATACGGAAAAAACTATTGAGGAAATATTTGAAAGAGATAAAATAAATGAATTCAGCGGATTTTTGTCCGAAAAAATTGCTGCATTAGCTTTATCTGATGATTTGAGAGCAAAGGCTTACAATATTTTTTCTGAATTATTCAATAAATCCTTTGATAAAAATAAAACCCTAGGAGAGCTGTTTGACGGCAAAATTAAGGAATATATCAGCAATAAATCACCTGCTGTCTTTGATAAAATAGCTGAAGCAATTAAGGTAAATATTGCTGATTCTAAGGGAAGAGTATCAATCAGTGTGCAGAATGAAATCAAAAACAATCTTGGCTTTATAGAAAAGGGTATGTATAATTTGCTGGGCGGCAAGGAAATTGTAGATGATTTGATTTATAAGATAATGGTAGTAAAGGTACCTCAATTTATAGACAGCAAGAAACAGGAGCTGCTTTATATTTTCATTTCCTCAATAGTTGAAGAATTTTATAATATAAAGGCAGAAAAGCTGCAAAGCAGTATAAGCAAAATTCAAATAAAGGATATAATCGATTCTTATTTTTCTAACAGCTCTAATACTGATTATATTATATCCAAGATTAATGCAACAGTTAAATCTCTGACAAACAAATCTGCAGATGCAAGGTTAAGTGATATTTTAAAAATTCTTTCATTAGAGAATATGAGTAATATTATCAATAGCTACGGTACCATTATAAATCAAGCGTCCGGCTGTTTTTCCGAAAGCATGACAAGGAATAAGACTGAATCGCTAAATAAAATAGAAGCATTAACCGGTTGTATTGTTGATGAATTTATTAAATCTACATCCTTATATGATTTGTGCAATGAAATTTCTAAAGAAGACATCAGCTCAGTTATTGAAAATATTGTCGGAGAATTAGAAAAAAATGAATTTCTGAAAATCAGTATCAGCAATTTTTTGGAGGTGTACCAAAAGCATAAAGGCAAAGTAACAATATCGGGATTCATTGATGCTGATGAATTCAATAATGCTGCAAAAGAATATATTCATGATATTATAAACAATGATGAAACAGAAAAAATCATTAAGGAGCTGTTAAGCTCAGCTATCAAAGAAGCATCTGACTGCAGCTTCAATTTTATACAGGATGATACTAAGGTATATTTCGTCAATATCATTGTAGAAGCAGGCGTTATGGCTATCAGAAGAAATCTGGATTCAATGCTGAAAACCATAGAGTTTGATAAAATAGCCCGCGAAGAAATTGAAGCTATGGAGCCCAGAAGAATTCATGAAATGTTCGACTCCTTTGCCGGCAAATACTTTAGCAGGCTTATGCTTTACGGCTTTGGAGGCTTTATATTCGGCATTAACATATATGTTGGATTGTCCCTGACCGCTCTTAAGATAATAAATGAGAAATTTTTCAAGGAAAAATAATAAAATCGGGCTTTTATCAAGAGGCCCGATTTTGTATATTAATTTACTTTACTTCCCATTAAATTAGAATTGTCAAACATCAGCTTGCTTAAATTGTATGCTGCCAACAACTGATATCTGCCAATCTCAGCCTGTGCCAGATTTGTGTCTGCTTCAAGCACATTCAGAGAGAATGCCATTCCGTTTTCATATAAAAGCTTGTTAACCCTTGAAGCTTCCTTTGCAAGCTTAATTGTTTCATCCATATTCACCAATGCTCTTTCAGCTTTTACAAGGTTTAAATAGGCTTTTCTTACATCAAGCTCAACACTCTTGTAGGTTTGAGGTATGTTTAATTCTGCATCCTTCAGCTTTTCAACAGCAGATTTATATTCTCTCAGGTTAGGTGTGTAATAGGCAGTATATGCATGAGTTTCAATTTTTTGCAGCTCTAATGCATTTTTCGCTGTTAATACTTCAGGTCTGTCAAGCTTTGCCTTTTCTATTGCATTATTCAAATCGATTTTTGCAGTAGGTACATAATTTAGTTCTTTATCTGTAAAAATTACTTCCATATCAAAGGGAATATTCAGTTTGTTTAAAAGCTCCAATTTTGCAATTTCTAAATCATCCTTTGAGGAATCAATATCGACTTGTGCTTTATGTACAGCCATTTCGCCGTTTAAAACCTCTGCCTTGGTAGCAGAACCGTTATTGAATTTCAAGTTGATAACTCTTAACTGCTCTTTTGCCTTATTCAAATTTGATTCGTTAATTACTATTGACTTCTCGGCTAACAGCACTTGATAATATAAGGATTTAGTTTCTATTTCAAGACCGACATTTAAAAGTTCTTTACTTTTCTCAAGCTGATTCGTTTGTGTATCGGCATATGTAATATAATATCCATTTTTTGCAAGCAATGTTTCAACATATTTTTCTGTAGGATCTATATTCATTACAGCTAATTGCTCCAAGGACAAAGACATCAGATCTTCAGCCTGTTCCTTTGCAGTTCTGCCTTGCTTTCTTGCTTCCTGAAGCTTTTTCAGCCCGTCATCTATTTTCCACATTTCCCTGCTGTTTTCCTTGGCCAGCTTAACAGCTGCATCCATGGACAGCTCCATTGTTTTTACAGACTCAAGTGTAGAGGCAGCATCCTTTTCAATATTAACGTCATTTACCTTACTGTCTTTTGTTTCTCCTTGCGCAAATACGTAGCTCGTATGCAGTAAGCCGGTTAAAAGCAATACTGACATCAAAGCAGCAATTTTCTTTTTCATTTTTATCCTCCGGATAGAATTTTTATATAATTATTTTACACCAAACCCGTTAAAAAACAAGTTAAAAATAATATCATCCTCTATTATTTTATTGTCATTATTAAACAGCTTCAGCCTAAAATATTCACTCATTGTTCCTACGACCGAGCATGCAATAATCTCAGACGGAATATCCTTAGTCACTACACCTTCAGACTTGCCCTGATCGATAATTTTCTCCAGAATTTTGTAAATATCAGAAATGTTATTCATCATAGCTTTAACTACATTGTCTGATATATTATTTTTATAGGACAATATTCCGTCAATTGTTACATCCTCGCATTCCATTGAGTTCCTTTTATTATAAAATATCTCTATTAATTTTTGCTTAAAGGTTATGTTTTTATTGCTGATATTTTCAATTTTTTGCCGGATATTAATAATTTTAGCTATGCAAGCTTCATCAAATATATCCTGTTTATTTTTATAATACTCATATAGAGTTCCCTTGCCTACTCCTGCATTTGCAGCAATTTCATCCATTTTAGTATTATGAAAGCCCTTTTCCTTAAACAATGATTTTGCAGCCGACAATATATCATTTTTCTTTTGATTTTTCTCAGCCATGTTACCTCCTTATATTTGATTAATTATTTCATCCTTATCCTTTATAAGCTTTTTCTTCACAAATATTGTTATATCATCAAAAACCGTATACATGACAGGTACAATAATCAGCGTCAAGGCAGTCGATAATGCAAGCCCTCCGATTACAACAACACCCATTGACTGAGTCAGCTCTCCCCCTTCTCCCGAGCCGATTGCCATCGGCACCAGTCCTAATATTGTAGTAAGAGCCGTCATAAGTATCGGTCTTATTCTGATTGGTCCGGCTTTTAATATAGCAGCAGTTCGATCCTCTCCTCTTTTTCTTCGGTTATTGATATAATCAACCAGCACTATAGCATTGTTAACCACTATACCTACAAGTATAATAAACCCGATTATACCTACTACATTAAGAGGTAATCCTGTAGCATATAAGCCTATAAATCCTCCCGATAACGCCAAGGGTACAGAAAACATGATTGACAGAGGCTGAATCAATGATTCAAATTGTGCCGCAATTATCATATATACAAGCAATATTGCCATCGCCATCGCCAAAAATAAATCACTGAAGGTTTCCTGTATCTGCTGAGTTTCTCCACCGAAGGAATACTCGTAGCCATTGGGCATATTATATTCCTTCAGCTTCTGCATTATTTCATTTGAAACTGATTGTATATCCCTGCCTACAACACTTCCGCTCACTGTCATTACTCTGGTCTGATTTTCTCTGGTGATACTTATCGGTCCGTTTTCAACCTTTATTTGAGCCACCTCAGATAATGGTATATTTCCTCCTGTTATAGTAGAAACAGGCAGCATTTCAAGTATTGAAATACCTTGACCATATATGCTGTCACCCTTTAATCTTACATCTATTTCATTGCCGTCAATTTTAAATTTCGTTACATTTGCTCCTGCCAGTGTATTGTTAACCGAAGTGCCGATTTGTGCGGTTGACAGCCCGTACTGTGATGCAATTGATCTGTCTGCGATAATCTGAACCTCCGGTATACCGTCCTTATAGCTTGTTTTAACCTCTCTTGTACCTTCTACCTTTTCGACTATTTCCTTAAAATCATCTCCTATAGACTTTAAGGTATCCATATCGTCACCCTTGACACTTATGCTGATTGAACCTCCGCTTACACCCATTGTCATTAACGAAGCTTCTGTAACGCTAATATCAGCACCGGGTACATCTCTGACCGCTTTTCTTATTTCATCGCTTATTTCCTTTGTACTTCTGCTTCTTTCCTTCAAATCCTTCAGCATTATCATTATGCTTCCGCTGTTGGGGCCGCTACTCAGACTCATAATACCTTGACCTCCCGATGAGGTGAATATAGTTTTAACCTCGGGAGTTTTCAAGATTATAGCCTGTATTTCTCCTAAAATCGCATCTGTTTTTTCAAGCTCTGACCCGGCAGGCAAGCTTACCGATACATTTATTTGTCCCTGGTCTGTAGCCGGAAAAAACTCTGCTCCTACTGCGGCAACCATTACTATACTTATAATAAATAAAGCAACACTTAAGGCTACCGTAATTATTCGGTGTCTTAAGCTCCAGCTTAGTATTTTCTTATAGGTAACTATAATAATGCCGTGTCTTTTTTCCTGTGCTTCCTCAGACTCCATGTTTTTTACCGTAATAAGCTTAGAGGACATCATCGGAACCAAGGTCAGCGCTACAAACAACGAGCTGAATAAAGCTATAACTATTGTCAGAGCAAAATCTCTAAAAATAGTTGCCGCAAGACCTCCTGTAAATACTATCGGCAAAAAAACTGCAACAGTGGTTAAGGTTGATGCGGTAACAGCCATTGAAACCTCATTTGTACCGTCAATCGAAGCAGTTATCCTGTCAATGCCGAGACTTCTGTTTCTGTATATGTTTTCAAGCACCACTATGGAATTATCCACAAGCATTCCTATTCCAAGTGCCAAGCCTCCTATAGTCATCATATTCAAGGTTATACCCGTGAAATATAACAAAGTAAATGTAGTAATAACGGAAATCGGTATAGAAAGAGCTATAACCAAGGTAGTTTTAAAGCTTCTCAAAAATACCAAAAGTATTATTATTGCCAGCACCGCTCCGGTTACAGCTGTATTTACCAGGTTTTTAATTGAAAGATTTATGTATTTTGATTGGTCGAAAACCGCTTCAATATTTAAATCAGGATATTCAGCCTTTATTTTTTTAATTTGCTCATTGACCTTACCTGCGACATTTACGGTATTTGCATCAGACTGCTTCATAACGGATATCTGCACTACATCCTGCCCGTTGAGCTTAGTTATCGATGATTGCTCCTTGTTAGTCAGCTTAACCTCTGCAATATCTCTCAGTCTTACTGTGCCGCCCTTTGTCAAAGGAATATTAACATTTTTTATTTCCTCTACAGATTTAAATTCTCCTATCGTTCTGACATTGAGCTTGTTACTGCCCTTCATTACAGTTCCTCCGGGTAGGTTCAGATTCTCTGCTTGCAGTATTTGTGCTACATATTTAGAATTTAAATTATACCCTTTAAGCAATTCCTCCCTGAGCATAATTTCCACCTCACGCTCAAGTCCTCCCGATACATTAGCCGATGCAGTACCTTCAATCCTTTCTATACGAGGCTGAACAACATCCTCGGCAATTTTTTGAGTAGTATAAGTATCTCCCTTTGTAGAAATTGCCAGCTGCATTATCGGCATGCTGTTCGGATCCATCTTCATCACAATAGGTGATGTTGTACCGTCGGGGAGATAGCCCTTTATCATATCTATTTTTTCCCTCATCTGAAGGGTTGTGTCATCCATATCAGTGTTAAAATTAAACTGTAATATCAAAATCGAGCTGCCTTCATTTGAAATAGAAGTAATGGTATCTATATTTTCTATTGTTACCAGCACCTGCTCCAAGGGCTTTGTGATAAGATTTTCTATTTCCTCAGGACCGGCTCCCGAATAGGATGTCTGCACTATAGCAATCGGCAGCTCTATAGAAGGCATCAGGTCGATTTGCAGCTTACTCAGGGAAACCGCACCCAACAAAATAATTATCAATACTATCATTGTTATAGTAACGGGCTTTTTTACCGAAAATTTAGCGAACATTCTTACTCACCCCTTACAATCTTTATTTTGCTGCCGTCATTCAAATATTCCTGACCCTTTATGATAACAGCATCACCGGCTGACAAGCCTTCCTTTATTTCAATGAACGTTCCGGTATCCAAACCGGTAATAACCTCTTTTTGTACTGCAATATCTCCTTTTGCAATAAATACATATTTTTTATTATCTCTTTCAATGACAGCTTCTGTTTTTACAGCCAGAGCATTGTCTATTTTGTCAGTATTTAAGTAAATTTTAGCGAACATACCCGGCTTAATAGCCCCGTTGTTTTCTAATATAATATTTACAGTA
>DAIUCB010000045.1:0-14095 GCA_036846385.1 Bacillota bacterium
GCTGAACAGGACTGTTTTAAAATTATTGAATTTTACATGAACCGTTACAAATGCCTTGACCTTGACCTCTTCCTTGACCACGCATCATGCTGCCAAAGCCTGCTCCCATTGATTTACCGATTTTTGAAGCTCCGGTTCCGTCACAGTTGTTTATGTTTTCTTCTAATGCAGCATATATTTCATTTGCTCTTTCCTGTGTCATTGTTCCGGAAGCTACTTTTTTATCTAACAACTGTTTTTTAATTGAGAGAATTTCTTTCTTGAATTCCTCTAATTTTCCCGCATCATTAGCTATAGCGCCAAAGCTTTTTCCTGTTTCATTTTTTTCTGCAATAACATCTTCAATTGATTTTCCTGTAAGACCTGCTGCTGCCTCTGCGGGAGTTGTATAACTTGATGCTGCAAAAGCTGTTGTTGCACCCATTGCTAAAATAATTGAACCTATTACCGCATATTTTTTTAGTCTTGTCATTTTAATGACCTCCTATTTTTAAAATTAAGTAAATTTATTACTATAAAAACACTATAAAAAAATATTATGTCAAAAGTATGTTATAAATTTTATGTTTTTAAGGCTTTTTAATTTTTCAAAAACATAATTTTGTCACAATCTGGTTTTATAATATGATATAATATTATATTAAACAGTAAGAGGTGTTTTATGTTAAAAATATTAATTGCAGATGATAATAAGCAAATAACTTCAATTTTAGAGGAATATGCAAAAAAAGAAGGATATATACCTAAAGTAGCATTGAACGGACTTGAAGCTATAGAAATGTTTAAAAAGCATCAACCAGATATAATTCTGCTTGATGTAATGATGCCTGCAATGGATGGCTTTGAAGTTTGCCGTGAAATCAGAAAAACCTCCAATGTTCCGATAATAATGATAACAGCCAGAGGAGAGGATTTTGAAAAAATTATGGGTTTGGATATCGGTGCCGATGATTATATAGTAAAGCCTTTTTCACCGGGAGAGGTTATGGCCAGAGTGCGGGCAATAATGCGCAGAATTGCAAATTCAGACGATAAAAAACATCAAGTATTTTCATATGGCGGCTTATTAATTAATTTAGATGATTTCATAGTTACGGTAGATGATAAAAATATATCCCTTACTAAAAAGGAAACAGAGCTGTTATGGACTCTAGCAACCAATAAAAACAAGGTTTTTTCCAGAGATAATCTGTTAAACAGCCTGTGGGGCTATGATTATTACGGTGACAGCAGAACTGTCGATTCACATATCAAACGACTTCGATCGAAGCTTGATGAATATGACCATAAAGAATGGGATATAAAGACTATTTGGGGCGTAGGATATAAATTTGAGGTAAACAGAGATGAAAAATAAAATTGCATTTAAATTATTTTTGTATTTTTCTACCTCGCTTATTATTTTTTCAATTATTATCGGCAGTATTTTTATTACCCTTTTCAAAAAACATACATTAGATTTACATAAGGCAGATTTAGATAAACGAGCAGATAAGATAGCTGATACTCTGTCGGAAATAATGAGCAATATCGGCGGCAGTACAGTCAATAACAATATGATGGGTAAAATGGGAGGCTACGGTTCGTACATTCGGTTTTTAGATGATATTGCAATGGCCGATGTTTGGATTGTAGATGAAAATCTTAAACTTATTACAATAGGACATATGTCTGACAGACAGTACAATTATTCTGATTTACCTCAGGATGCAGATATGGTTGTAAAAGAGGTTTTCAAAGGAGGTACAACATTTAGTGAAGGCTTCAGCAAGCTTTTGAATACTCCGACCCTGACAATAGGAAAACCGATTAGTTCAGGAGATGTGGTAATAGGAGCATTACTCCTCCATTCTCCGGTAGACGGTATGAAGGAGGCTGCAGAACAAGGTTTTGAAATATTGCTGATAAGTAATTTTTTTGCATTGATATTTTCCTTTGCCATATCAGCAGCTTTGGCGGTTTATTTTACTAATCCATTGAAAAAAATGAAAAATACCGCACTTGAGCTGGCAGGAGGAAATTATACAAAGACGAATGTGTCTCAAAATGACGAAATAGGAGAGCTTGCTTCAACTATTGATGTTTTAAGTGACAAGCTCAATGCTGCAAGTAAGGAAAGTGAAAATCTGCAAAATCTACGAAAAAACTTTATTGCAAATATATCTCATGAGTTAAGAACTCCTGTAACAGTTATAAGAGGTTCTTTGGAGGCATTATGCGATGAAGTAGTAAGTAATCCGGAGCAAATAAAGGAATATCATCATCAGATGTTGAATGAAAGTATATATTTGCAGCGGCTTGTTAATGATTTGCTTGATTTGACGCGGTTACAAAGCACAGATTTTAAGATTGAAATCAATAAGTTAAACTTATGCGATGTCTTAAATGATGTAGTGCGCAGCTCCAAAAATTTAGCACAATCTAAAAATATAGAGATTAAATATTATGAGGATACTCAAAATTTTACTATTGATGGTGATTACGGACGATTACGACAAATGTTTCTTATAATAATAGAAAATGCAGTAAAATTTTCCTTTGAGCATTCTGTAGTCGAAGTAAGGCTTGAAAAATGTAAAGTAACTGTCAGGGACAGAGGTATAGGAATAGAGGCCGAGGAAATACCATATATATTCGAACGATTTTATAAGATAAGATCAGAAACAAATAAGGATGGTACAGGACTTGGGCTTGCAATTGCAAAGCAGATAGCAGAAAGACACAATATTGAGATTACAGTAAAAAGCAAACCGAATGAAGGCACTGAATTTTGCTTTACATTTAAATACAATAGTTGACAAGTGATAATTACATTTAATTGGATAGATGATAAAACTCAATCTATATACGATGTTTAATAATTAATTATAATAGCTTTTTTTTATTAAATATTGAAATAAAAATGCAAATATAGTATAATATCAATATAAATGCTGAAGATAAGGGTGGGTATTCTATATGAATATGAAGGAAATAGATAAAATCATTGATAATGTAAATGGTAATTTGGCAATTGAGGGTATGCCACTTACAGAACAGGACAGAGACAGAATACGAATTTGTTTATCCGGTAAAATTGCCTTTAAAGATATGATAAAGCATCTTATTGAAAAACATACAATAAAAGGCTGATTGCTATGGACTATGACTATACTTACGGATTTGATTGGGATAACGAATATTGTTATCCCAATTCTGATATTTTGAAGAATAAATTAAATATTAAGGACAAAACAAATTTAAATATTGCCGAAAGGGAATTAACCTCACTTCGCCTTGCTGAAATTGAGGTTAATCAAGTAAAGGGCATATTTGATTTAAAACATCTGCAGGATATACATAAATACATTTTTCAGGATATTTACAGCTGGGCGGGGGAAATAAGGAATGTAAATATTTCAAAGAATAATGTTTTTTGCTATTCAATAAATATTTTCAGCTATGGAGAATTGCTTTTTAAAAAATTGAAGGAAGAAAATTATTTGTTGACAACCGAAGAAAGCTGTATATATGATAGATTTTCCTACTATATGAGCGAAATAAATGCATTGCATCCTTTCAGAGAAGGAAATGGAAGAGCTCAAAGAGTATTTATTTCCGGCTTAGGAAGAGCTGCCGGCTATGAAATAGATTTTAAGCAGGTATCAAACGCAGAAATGATTGAAGTAAGTTCACGAGCCTTCATAAAAGGACATAGTCAATATATTGAAATGTTTGATAAAATAACAAAAAAAATCTCTAAATCAGAGCAGGAAGCATATATCAAACTTGTATCAGACAATAAAAGTCCTATTTTACAAATATACAATCAAATATAAAATAAATACTTAAAATATATATGAATATTAATTACTACTTTGTAAGAATGCTTACATAAATTAATTAATATAATTCTTAAAAACTATATAGGAAAAATAGTTTATTTAGATAAAAGGGAGATTATTAAATGTTTTTTGAAAATATATTAAATCTTGATGAATGTAAGAGTTTGAAAAATGTCAGACTTGAAAAAATAGAGGTCGAAAAAAAATATAATAATGTAAAAATATATGCTGATGCAGATTGTATTATAGATTTTTCTGATATAGATTATGTTGTAGATACATTGAAAGATCACTATAATAATTCAATCAGCATTGAAATGATATTAAGCTATAACTTGAATATAACATATAATTTAAAAGAAAATATAGATAAAATTATAAATAATTTTTATCATATAATTAAAAAAAGCTCATTTGTATTAAACAAAGCTGTAAATAATATATTTATCAATTTTGATGACGAGGAATTTATATTAAAGGTCAATAATGAGCTGCTGTTAAATGAATTGAAGACTGCAAATATAGAAGACAAGCTAAAAAAAATTTTGAGAAGCTATAAATTCCCTTTTAGTATAAAAATGCTCCATTATGAAGCAATTGATGATGAGGCAGCTATGACGGTAAAAAGATTATTCGATGAAGAGCTGAAAAAAAGCGTGGAGCTTATTCAAAGTAATAATACGGTAAACGAAAAAAAGCCTTCAAAATTATATCAGGCAGATAATACCGACAGGTTTAAAAAACCATACAAAGCTAGGAAACGAGAGGATGTTAATTTTAACAGTATTCCGACATTAAAAATATCAGATATAACAAACGAATCGGGTATGGTAAATATAAAGGGTAAAATCATTAATTTGGAAAAAAAGGTATTGAAAACAGGAAGCACTCTGATGGTAATAACAGTAACGGACCTTACCGATTCAATAAGTGCAAAATATTTCTGTCCAAAGGATTTTAATGATGCTGACTTTGAAAAGGGCAGACAAATACAAATTGTAGGCAATGCTGAATATGATGAATTCGAAAAGCAATTGATAGTAAAGATACAAGGCATGCAGATAATAGAGGAAGAGCCCGACAGAATGGATACTGCACAGGAGAAAAGAGTGGAGCTTCATTTACATACAGGTATGAGCTCCATGGACGGTATAAACAGCTTTAAGGAATATGCAAAAAAAGCAAAAAAATGGGGACATAAAGCAATGGCAATCACGGACCATGGAGTGGTTCAAGGCTATCCCGAAGCAATGGAATGCGGAGATGATAAATTTAAGGTTATATATGGCATGGAAGGATATTTGGTAGACGATGTTATATCAATTGCCTACAAATGTGATAATGTAAATATAGATGATGAGTTTGTTGTTTTTGATATAGAAACAACAGGGTTAAACTCCCGTGATGATGATATAATTGAGATTGGTGCAGTTAAAATTAAAAACAGAAGGGTAATCGACAGCTTTTCTACATTTGTACAAGTTGACAGGAAGCTTCCTGCCAAGATAATTGAGCTTACATCAATTACTGATGATATGCTTATGGGGCAGCCTGAAATAAAAACTGCTTTAAGCAATTTTATAAGCTTTGTCGGAGAAAAAGGGATTTTGATAGCCCATAATGCAAAATTTGACGTAAGCTTTATAAAGGATAAAATGCAGAAAAATTTTAACATAGAATATGATCCTACTGTAATTGATACATTAGAGCTTTCAAAGGCATTAATGAAGGATGTAAAAAATCACAAGCTGAATACCTTGACTAAAAAACTCGGAATAAAGCTTGAAAACCATCACAGAGCAGTTGATGATGCCTCTGCTACGGGACAGCTCTTTATTAATCTGATGAATATGCTGTCTGACAGGGAAATATATGACTTGGGAAATATAAATGACGTTCTTAAGGATGATATAGATATTGTAAAGCAAAACTCATATCATGTGAATATATTGGTTAAAAATTATACCGGACTCAAAAATTTATATAACCTTGTTTCTGAATCTCATATTAAAAACTTTTATAAAAAGCCAAGATTATTGAAATCAAAGCTGTTTGCTAATAGGGAGGGACTGATAATCGGAACTGCATGCGAAGCCGGTGAGCTTTATAGAGCCATATTGTCAGGTGCAGGCGATGATAAAATAGAAGAAATAGCATTGTTATATGACTTTTTGGAAATTCAGCCCCTCCAAAATAATATGTTTCTTGTTAAAAACGGCAGAGTTCAAGATATAGAACAGCTAAAGGATTATAACAGAAAAATAGTTCAGCTGGGAGAAAGATTAAATAAGATTGTTATTGCAACAGGTGACGTACACTTTTTGGAAAAGGAAGATGAAATCTACAGACGTATAATCATGTCGGGTCAGGGCTTTGAGGATGCAGAGGAGCAGGCTCCTCTTTATTTGATGACTACAGATGAAATGCTTGATAATTTTTCATATCTGGGAGAAAAAAAAGCATATGAGGTAGTAGTTAAAAATACAAATATAATCGCAGATTCTATAGATGCTATTCTGCCTTTACCAAAGGGAACCTTTCCTCCTATAATAGAGGGCGCAGACGAGGAATTGAGAAATATAGCCTATGATAAAGCAAAAAGCATATATGGAGAGCCTCTACCGAAAATTGTTGAAAGCAGACTGGATAGAGAGCTTAATTCAATTATAGGCAACGGATATGCGGTAATGTATATAATAGCGCAAAAGCTCGTTAAAAAATCAAATGAGGATGGATATTTAGTTGGCTCGAGAGGCTCGGTAGGCTCATCCTTTGCCGCTACCATGAGCGGTATAACCGAGGTAAATCCCCTTGTTCCCCATTATATATGCCCTGATTGCAAATACTCCGAATTTTTTGAGGACGGTTCCTATGGCTCAGGCTATGATTTGCCTGATAAGAAATGTCCGAAATGCGGATGTGATTTGATAAAAGAGGGTCATGATATTCCTTTTGAAGTATTTCTCGGCTTTGAAGGGGACAAGGAGCCTGATATAGATTTAAACTTTGCAGGTGAAGAGCAGGGAATCGCAATGAAGTTTACGGAGGAGCTTTTCGGTGAAGGCAAGGTATTCAGAGCAGGAACGATAGGAACAATTGCAGATAAAACAGCCTATGGCTTCGTTAAGAATTACTTTGAGGAAAAGGGTATGTCAAAACGAAAAGCAGAAATAGACAGGCTTATCAGCGGCTGCCTCGGAATTAAGAGAACATCGGGACAGCATCCGGGAGGAGTTATGATTGTTCCGAGAGATAAGGACATACATGATTTTACGCCGGTTCAATATCCGGCTAATAATGATAAATCCGGTACAATAACGACTCATTTTGATTATCACTCTATATCGGGGCGTATATTGAAGCTTGATTTGCTTGGTCATGATACGCCGAGTATTATCCGTATGCTCGAAGATTTCACAGGTGTAAACAGAGATGATGTTCCTATTGATGACCGGCAAACTATGTCTATATTTACAAGTCCTAAGATATTGGGAATTACCTTGGATGAAATAAATTGTGAAACCGGCACACTTGGGATACCTGAATTTGGCACACCATTTGTACGTCAGATGATAATGGATACGAAACCAAAATCCTTTTCCGATTTAGTAAGAATAAGCGGACTTTCTCACGGTACGGATGTATGGATTAACAATGCTCAGGATATAATAAGAAACGGTCATGCTGAAATTAGCGGTGTTATATCAACTCGTGACGATATAATGACATATTTGATCCAAAAGGGAGTAGCAAAGAAAAAATCCTTTGATATAATGGAACGAGTCAGAAAGGGTAAAGGGCTCAGAGCTGAAGACGAGGCTGCGATGAGAGAATGCGATGTACCGGAATGGTATATAGACTCATGCAATACGATAAAATATATGTTTCCTAAGGCACATGCCGTTGCTTATGTAACCATGTCTGTAAAAATAGCATATTTTAAAGTACATTATCCGGAAGCCTTCTATGCTACATATTTTACTATGAAAGCTGATGATTTTGATGCGGAAATTGTCACAAAGGGAGAAAATCATATATTGGAGAATATCAGGCTTCTTGAAGAAAAGGGAAACGATAAAACAGCCAAGGAAAAAAATCTTATAACTGTCCTTGAAGTAGCTCTTGAAATGTATAAGAGAGGATATAAATGCACCAAGGTAGATTTATACAAATCAGATGATCGTAAATTTTTGCTGTCGGATGACGGAATAATCCCGCCTCTCGTTGGTTTGCCCGGTGTCGGTGCAAATGCTGCATCAAATATAAAAGCAGAAAGAGAAAAGAAAGAATTTATATCAATCGAGGATATAGTTAAAAGAGCAAAGGTAAGCAAAACTGTTATAGAGGTTATGGAAAAGCACGGCTGCTTAAAAAAATTAGACAAAACAAACCAAATTTCAATATTTAATGTTTGATTATGAAAATAAAATTTAAATCATTCATATAAAGTTTTTTGAGCAGTACAAAGTACGAGTTAGGGATGAGTGTTCAAGTACAAATAAATAATATAAAGCAATATGAGAGGTAGTTTATTACTGCCTTTTTTTTATTTCTATTAAAATATCCAATCAAAATTTTGTAAATCTGCAAGTTGTATATATAATAATTATTCTCAATGAGAATTATTATCATTAAGGATATTGACCTAATGTAAAGAATGGGATACAATAATAAATGAAAATGATAATCATTATCAAAAATAAAAATAGGATGAATATACGGAGTATATCATGGTTATTGGAATGCTTGTAATTTGTTTATATCCGTTGATGATTGAATATTAGCAGAAAATGATCATTCTTATAGAATAAGCATTTGTACACAAAAAATATTGAGATGAAAGGTATATATTATTATGAAAAAGAATTTTAGATTAATTGGACTTGATTGCGCACATTGTGCGGCAAAAATTGAAGACGCAGTGAAAAAAGTTGATGGAGTGAATGATGCCACTGTAAATTTTATTACCACAAGGCTCATGGTGGATGTTGATGATAGAAGAATAGACAAAATTTTAGACCAGGTTGCTGCTGTTGTGAAAAAAACAGATTCTAATGTGGAAATGAAAATAACATAAGATGAAAAAAATATGAAAGCACTAAGAAAAATGCTCGTCGGTGTAAACATTAAAAAATATTGGAGGGTTAGTTACTTGCTAATTCTAATAGGAGGGGTTTATGAGCATAGTAATCATAGGTGGCAATGACTGCATGGTTCATCGTTATAAACAGCTGTGTAAAGAACATGGATGTAAGGTTAAGGTATTCACTCAACCGCAAGGAATAAAAAATCAAATTGGGATACCAGATCTACTGGTTCTTTTCACCAATACAGTTTCACACAAGATGATACAGGGTGCTCTTTCATCAGTATCCAATGAAACAGTATCTATTGTACGTTCACATTCCAGTTCTTTGTCTGCCTTAAAAGATATTTTAAGTAAACATGCATAGTAAGGAGGATAATTACTGCATAGATAGAACTAATTCGCCAAGGGGGCTATATTTAGGTATAGCTCCTTTAATATTTAAAAGATAAGAGCATATTCTGAATAAATATTGACAGAAGTTGTGCGTTAATTTAATTCTATAATTTGCTAATCAGCAAATTATTTATATATTTATCCTTAATGAGAATTATTATCATTAAAGATATTGACCTAATGTAAAGAATGGAATATAATCATAAATGAAAATGATAATCATTATCAAAATATGATTCGTGAAAGGAGAAGAAATCAAATGGCGTTAGCAATGTTAAGGTTAGGTGAAACGGCGACTATATCTGATTTTATAGGAAAAGAAGAGATTAAGAAACATCTTCAAAGCTTAGGTTTTATAAAAGGAGAATCTGTAAGTGTTATAGGAGAAAATCCATGTGGCTTGATATTGCTTATTAAAGGTGTCAGGATTGCTCTTAATCGAGGATTAGCATCTAAAATTATAGTAGAATAAATTATTATGGGAGGAAAAAAAATGACTTTAAATGATTTAAAGCCCGGTCAAGAGGGCACCGTTGTTTCAATAGAAAAAAACGGAGCAATTAAAAAAAGGATAATGGATATGGGAATAACCCCCGGTGTAAAAATCAAGGTTATAAAGGAAGCACCTTTGGGAGATCCCATTGAAGTAAATATCAGAGGCTATGAGCTTAGCCTGAGGAAGAATGAAGCTAAACAAATACAAATACAGCTTTGAATTACAAGTTATTGTTTGTTTAAAAAATTCAGTCAGCGACAGCTAACTGTGAAAGGGAGGACATTATGTTATATAGAATTGCATTGGCCGGCAATCCGAATTGCGGAAAGACGACCTTGTTTAATGAATTAACCGGCTCTAAGCAGCATGTGGGAAATTGGCCGGGTGTCACAGTCGAAAAAAAAGAAGGTATTTATAAAAGGAATAGAGATGTATCAGTGCTTGATTTACCGGGAATTTATTCTTTATCACCATATTCTGCCGAAGAAATAATTGCCAGAGATTATATTGTAAAGGAAAGACCGGACGCCGTTATTAATATAGTAGACGGGACCTGTATTGAAAGAAATCTTTATTTGACCCTTCAAATTATTGAAACACAAATACCGATGGTTATTGCTATTAATATGATGGATGAGGTAGAAGCACGGGGAGATGTAATTAATTGTGATAAACTATCCGAAATTTTAGGTATACCGGTTATACCGATTGTTGCAAGAAGCGGTAAGGGAATTGATAAGCTTATGGATGCTGCAATTTCTGCCGCAAGAAAGAAGAATATACCTAAAAGGCTGTTTCCCTTTAAGAACAACATAGAATCAGCTCTGGATAAAATTATGGAAATACTTACGGATATGAAGGAAGAGGATAAGGAATGGAAAGCGATTAAATTAATAGAAAAGGATAAGCTGGTCACAGAGACGTTACCTTACAACCAGAGGATTCTGATAGAAGAAATTATAAGTGAAACAGAGAAACACTCAAAGGAAGACTTAGAAGCTGAAATTATTAATATGAGATATCTGTATATCACTGAAGTCGTAAAGAAAACAGTGAACAAAGCAAAATCTGTTCATACAGAAACAAAATCTGATAAGCTGGATAAAATATTGACAAACAGAGTTCTTGCACTTCCAATATTTGCTGTAATTATGTATTTGTTGTTTGCATGTACATTCAGTGAGAACTTTTTGTTTGTACCAGGACTTTCCAGCCCGGGCATTTGGTTGGCGGGGTTGGTAGAAGAAGGCTGGGGAGTTTTGACAAGTGCCTTGGAAGGCTTACTCACTTCAGCCGGTGTATCTGACTGGATATTGTCTTTGGTTATAAGTGGGGTTATGAATGGGCTTGGGGCTGTTATCGGGTTTTTACCTCTTGTTCTGATATTGTTTTTACTGTTGTCTATAATGGAGGACAGCGGATATATGGCCAGAGTTGCATTTGTTATGGATAGAATTTTTCGACGTTTTGGATTGTCCGGGAAATCCTTTATTCCTCTTTTGATGGGATTTGGATGCTCTGTTCCTGCCCTTATGGCATCAAGGACTTTGGAAAATGATAGAGATAGAAAAATTACCATGATGATTACTCCGTTTATGTCATGCGGCGCTAAGCTTCCTATTTATGCAATGTTTACCGCAACCTTGTTTGCTGACAGCAATAAAACAATGATTATTTTTTCTGTTTATATGCTTGGCTTGGCAGTTGCGGTAATAAGCTCTTTTATACTTAATAAATTTATATTTAAAGGAGAAGCTTCAAACTTTATTATGGAATTGCCTCAATATCGTATACCTACCTTTAAAAGTGTACTGATTCATGGATGGGAAAAGGTAAAGGGCTTTGCTGTAAGGGCAGGCACTGTCATATTTATATCGACTATTTTAATTTGGTTTTTATCAAGCTTTAATTTCGGCGGGATGTGTGATGTTGAGGACAGCTTGTTAGCTTCCTTCGGCAATGCCATAAAATTTATTTTTATACCATTGGGCTTTGCAGATTGGAGGGCTTCTGTCGGTGTAGTAACAGGCTGGATTGCAAAGGAAAATGTTGTTGCCACCTTTGGACAGCTTTTTGCCGGTATCAGCGACGAATCTGCTATTGAGGCATTTATGGCAGGGGAAAGTGCTTTGCCCCAATTATCTTCCGTTTTTACAAATGTAAGTGCTTTGTCCTATATGGCTTTTAATCTATTATGTATGCCATGCTTTGCCGCTGTAGGAGCAATAAAAAAAGAGATGGGATCGTGGAAATGGACATTAAATGCAGTAGGGTTTCAAATGCTTGTTGCTTATATTGTCGCTCTGTTGATAAATATAGTTGGAAATTTGTTTTTCTAAAATATAAGAAATTATTTAGAATTATGCCGGGGGGTGGTTTTGATGATTAATTTAAGAAATGATTGTAAAATAAATGCTGATGAAAAAGAAATTATTTTTCAAGGGCTTAGAAATATGGGTTGTCGAATTACCCCTCAAAGAAGGCTTATAGTAGAGATAATACTTGAGGATGATTTTTCTTGTTGTAAGGAAATATACTATAAAGTCAAAAAAAGAGATCCTTTAATAGGCATTTCAACTGTTTATCGGATGATAAGTATTTTGGAGGAAGTCGGAGTAATAAACAGACATAACCTATATAAAATACCATTTGACAGCTCTGTAAAACTAAATAAAAGCATGAATATAGTTTTAAAAAGCAAAAAAAAGCTTGAGCTTACAGTATATGATTTAAAAAAAGCATTGCTAGCTATATTGGCAGATAAGGGTATTATTTTAAATGAAGAAATTGATTATATTTTAATAGATATATCAGATAAAAACAGATGATATAAAGTATTTAACCAAGCCTTAAAGGATGTATTCTTTAAGGCGAATAATGGTGAAGTTATGACGATTGAAGAAAATTCAATTTGACGAGGAGGTATGTTATGAATACATTGAAAAAGCTGCAATATTATATGGTGGGAAGGAAAGCACTTCTTCCGGCAGCGTTGGTTTTTTCTGCAATTAGCGCAATTATCGGAATGATTCCATATGTTCTTATATGGTTTATAATTCGAGAGTTATTTACTGTGGGTACTGAAGTTTCTTATAATTTAATTATTTCTTATGCTTGGTGGGCAGTAGGAACGGCCGTTGCGAGTATTATTTTATATTTTATTGCATTAACCTTTTCTCATTTGGCTGCATTCAGAGTTGAAACGAATATGAGAAGATTTGCAATGCGAAAAATCGTTAGAATGCCTCTTGGTTTTTTTAACAGCAATACTACCGGTCGCATTCGAAAAATTATCGATGATAATGCAGGCGTTACTCACGGTTTTCTTGCTCATCAAATGCCTGACCTTGCTGCTACAATGGTGATGCCCTTAACTGTTTTAATATTGATTTTTGTATTTGATTGGAGATTGGGAGCGGCTTGTTTAATTCCTGTTATTTTTTCTATGCTTATTATGAGTTTTATGATGAATAAAAAAGGCAAGCATTTTATGAACAGCTATATGACATCTCTCGAAGATATGAATACAGAAGCTGTGGAATATGTCAGAGGTATTCCTGTTGTTAAAGTTTTTCAACAAACAGTTTTTTCTTTTAAGAGTTTTCATAACAGCATTATTAAGTATAAAAACATGGTAACCGATTATACAAAAATGTGGGAAAAACCTATGTCTGCATACACAGTGTTGATTAATGGATTTGTGTATTTTCTGGTACCTGTGGCAATTTTGATTATTAATTACACAGGAGATTATGCACGAACGATTCTTAATCTGTTCTTATATGTCTTGATTACACCGATATTTTCCCAGAGTATTATGCGAAGTATGTATTTAAATCAGGCTCTGGGGCAAGCAAGTGAAGCTGTCAATCGTATTGAAAATCTTACAGAAGGTTCATCACAGTCAATTCCTTCTAATCCTAAAAAAATTTATGAGCATAGTATAAGATTTGAAAATGTATCATTTTCTTATCCCGGAAGCAATAAAAAAGCAGTCAATCAAGTAAGCTTTGAAATACCTGAAGGTAAGACCATCGCCTTGGTTGGTGCTTCCGGTAGCGGGAAAACAACGATTGCAAGGTTGCTGCCGCGGTTTTGGGATGCAGATGAAGGTGATATTTTTATCGGAGAAACAAATGTAAAAGATATAAATCATAAAGAACTTATGGAGCATATTTCTTTTGTTTTTCAGAATACTCGACTTTTTAAAACATCATTATTGGAGAATATTAAGTATGGTAAACCTTCTGCAAGGATTGATGAAATTGAAAATGCTGTTGACATGGCGCAATG